>JBDTMY010000001.1:0-17984 GCA_039934015.1 Chloroflexota bacterium
AAAAGGGCGTGAAGCCGGTCGACTTCAACCAGTACGGCACGCGGCGCGGCAACCATGAGGTGCTCATCCGGGGGACGTTCGCGAACATCCGCCTCCGCAACGAGCTCGCGGATAAGGAAGGCTGGTGGACCCGCCACCTCCCGTCAGGCGAGGAGATGTCGATCTACGACGCGGCGATGCGCTACCAGCGCGAGCGCGTCCCGCTCCTTGTATTCGCGGGTAAGGAGTACGGCTCAGGGAGCTCGCGCGACTGGGCGGCGAAGGGGCCGAACCTCATGGGCGTGCGCGCCGCGATCGCGGAGTCGTTCGAGAGGATCCACCGCTCCAACCTCGTGATGATGGGCATCCTGCCGCTCGAGTTCGTATCCGGCGAGACGCTGACCTCGCTGGGGCTCACGGGTCAGGAGACGTTCACGATCCGCGGGCTCGACAGGCTCGCGCCGCGCGCGAAGCTGACCGTCGAGGCGACATCGGCGAACGGCAACAAGACGTCGTTCGAGGTCCTCGCGCGCGTCGACGACCCGACCGACGTCGAGTACGTGCGGCAGGGCGGGATCCTTCAGCAGGTGCTTCGAGAGCGCATCGCCACCAGCTAGCGTTCTCTCTGCGGCATGCTGGTCGGATGAGACGGTGGGAGGGCCGCGCGTGGGCGGCGCTAACGCTGGCAGCGGCGAGCGCGCTCCTTGTCGTCGTCCGCGTGACTGAGACGTTCGGTCGCGGGTCGATCTTTTGCAGTAACACGGCGTGCTTTGTCGAGGGCGTCCTGTGGAGCTTCCCCGGATACGCAGCGATGCTCGCGGTCGTGGTCGCGGACGTTCTCATCGCGGCGGCTCTCGTGCGTGCAGGCCTCGGTCCGTCCAGTGTGCGGCTCGCTGCACTGGCCGCGGCCCTCGCAGGCGGGGTCGCTTACGTCGTCGCGGCCTTGGTCACATTGGACTTCGCGTGGGCGGGCGCGTTCTCCGGTCGCTTGACCCCACCCGCGCCGGTCCCCTTGATGCCACCGGCACTCGTGACGCTTACGCCCTCGTTGTGGGCGATCTCCATGATCCTGGTCGGCGTATCGATCGCACTCATCAGCCTGTTGCTGGTGCGGCTTCGTGCGCCGCGGTCACTGGTGGTCCTCGGTTGGATCGCCGGCGTCGCCATCGCGACCCTGGTCGCTTCCACGCAGCGGGTCCATGCCGTTTACCCTTACGCGGTCCCTATCGCGTTCCTGATGCTGTCGGCTTGGGCGTTCTGGCTGGCCATGCTCTTGAAGCGGACCCCTCGAGCGGCATGAGCTGTTAGCGCTTTCGCGGCTTTCTGGGCGCCGCAGGCGCACGGCTGGGGCGCTTGGGGTACGTGCCGCGCACTAGCTGCGCCTCCGAGAACTCGAACACATATCCGGTCTTGATGTCCGCGAGGGCGTGCTTCAGCGAAGCGAGCGCCTCCGCCGTGTACGCCCAGCGATCTTCCTCGGGCACGACCGCGGCGGGACGCGGCGTGAGTCGGTCTTGCCGATCGCGGGCCACCAATGTCTTCGTCACGTGGCCATCGTATGGCCACATCGCCGGCGGCTTAATGACGCGTCAGCAACACCCATCGGCGAACGGCTACGGCTCGGTCACGGTGGGCAGGGGCGGTGTCGTCTCGAACGCTGGTGGCAGAGCCCAGTACCACTCGCGCCACTCGCGTAGCTCGTGACCGACGAGCACCGCGCCCACGATCACGGCGATAGCGAGGACCAGCTGCATGGCCAGCAACGTGAGCCGGCCAACGAACGACGCTGCCTGTTCGAACGCGAGCAGCATCTGCATGCGCGCACTCTCCGGCCGCGAGGACCTTCCGCGCATCCGCGGTCACGGTCGTAACTCGTACAACGGACGTAGTCAGAGGTTCCCACGGAGCACGGTCGCTGGTCAGGAGATCAGCGAGCGGCCAGCCAGCCACTCACGGGATGTAGGAGTCGACCAGAAGCGACGAGCTCGGCGATCGTCTGCCGAGCGACCGGCCAGGAGAACCAGTTGCGCACCTCGTCCTCGTGCGTCAGGACAGCGGCGCGCACGCCGATGACGACGAGCTCCTCGAGCGCGGTGTCCTCCGTCGTCTTCCACGGCTTGCGCCACACCTGATCCCAGCGCGAGAGCACGCTCGAATGCCGATGCCCGCCCTTGCTGTCCTCGACCGCGACCGCCTTCGCGACGATCGCGCCGTCGCGCTCGAGACCTTCGCGCACTTTGCGCAGCGCGGCGGCTGCGAGTCCGAGCTCCGACTTCAGATCCTCGACGGTGCTCGGCCCGGCAGCCGCGAGATGCCGCAGGAGGCGCGCGCCGTCGTCATCCCCGGACTCCGCCTGAGCCAGCGCCGCACGGCACAGTGGATCGGCCGCACGGGCGGCCTCGGGCGCGAGGAACAAGGTCTTGCCGCGATGGAGCTTGGTCTCGAAGACATCGGGCCGCTCGGTGAGCTCGCCGCCCCAGCTCCACTTCGTCTTCGGCCACGACGCGAATCCGGTCTTCGTCGCGTCGTACGCCTCCTCGTGCGTGGCAGCGAACAGGCTTGGGATCGCGACATCCTGGGTGAGCGTCAGCATGCGGCGGTCCTGCAGGAACGCGTGGGCGTCGTCGAGCGTCCGCAGCTTCCGGTCCGGAGTGAGCCTGCAGTCGAAGAGGCGCTTAGCGCGGAGCTCCGCTAGCGGGATCGTTTCCTCGCATAGGCACGCGTGTCGGCGTTGTCCACCAGCTCGCGCGCGCTGCGGCCGTCGAGCGGATACGACGCGATGCCCCACGACAGCTCGGGCATGCGGATCCGGCGGCCATCCTGAAGCTCGACGTCGGCGTTCTCGAGCACCTCCATGAGTCGGGTGACGACCTTCTCCGCCTCGTCGCGAGGCGTATCGGGCATCACGATCGCGAACTCGTCACCGCCATACCGGGCCGGCACGTCCTCGGTGCGCACCTGCGCGCCGATGCTGCGCCCGAGCGTGCGGAGGACCTCATTGCCCGCGAGATGTCCGTACGTGTCGTTCACCGTCTTCAGCTTGTCGAGGTCGAAGAACGCGACCGCGAGCGACTGCTCGCGGCGCGACGCGCGCGCGATCTCCTCCTCGAGACGGTCGTAAAAGTAGCGGTAGTTGTGCAGGCCGGTGAGCGCGTCGGTGTTCGCCGCACGCTTCAGCCGCTCATGCAGCTCGGCGACGTCGATCGCCGCCGCGATCTGCGCGCCGACCGCCTGCATGAGCGTGAGGTCGCGCTGAGAGAACGCGTGCGGCACGCGGTGCGAGACAACGAGGACGCCGATCGGCCGGCCTGCGCTCACGAGCGGGATGATGATCTCAGAACGGATGTCGGGATCGCCGAGGTAGCGCGGGTCAAGATGGACGTCATCGACGAGCTGCGGCTGGCGATGCTCGAGGACCCAGCCGGAGATGCCGCGTCCCGAGGGGATACGCAGCGACGTAGCGGGGGCCATCGGCAGTCCCGTGAGCGCGCGCACGACCAGATCGTCGGTCTGATCCTCTCGCAGCAGGATGGTGAGGCGGCTGCCGGGCATGCTCTTGAGCAGGATGCTGAGGATGCGGTCGAGGAGCTGCTGCAGATCGAGGATGGTGTGGAACTCCGGAGTGAGGTCGGCAAGGATCGCGAGCTCTCGGCTCGTGCCCACCTCCTCTTCGGCGGCCTCGATCACGCCGCGGGCCTCGATCATCGCGACGAACTGGTCGACCATCGTCGGGTCGTACCAGGCGCCCGCGAGTCGCCGCAGCTCGCCGAGCGCGACATCCGATCGCAGCGCGATGCGGTACGGACGGTCGGCGAGCATCGCGTGGTACCCGATGACCATGTTGAGGATGCGCGCGGCGCGCGGGATCGCCTCTCCCGAGAGGCCGTCCGGGTAGCCCGTCCCGTCCCACCGCTCGTTCGCGTGACGCACGATCGGCACGACGCCTTTCAGGAAGCGGATCGACTCGAGGATGCGCGCGCCGAGCAGCGGGTGCTCGCGCACGATCGTGATCTCCTCCGGCGTCAGCGGACCGTTCTTCCCGAGGATCGAGGCCGGGACGCCGATCTTCCCGAGCGAGTGGAAGAGGGACGCATACCGGAGATCGCGCAGCTCGTCCGGCCGGAGGCGCACGCGCTCCCCCAGCGCGAGCGCGTCCGCCGCGACGCGCCGCTGATGGTCCTCGCGATAGTGGTCGCGCGCCTGGATGGTCGCGGTGAGCGCAGACACCGTCGACAGATACGCGTCATCGAGCTCCCGATAGAGGCCGATGCTGCGGATGGCCGCCGCACCGAAGCCCGACAGAACGCCGATGAGCTCGTGCTCCTCGCTCGAGACGACGTGGTGCTCCTTCCAGGTCACGAAGAGCACGCCGACGAGCTTGTCCGCGAGGCGCAGTGGTTGGAGCAGCACGCTCTGGTGTCCGAAGCGGCGCAGCAGCTTGCGCGCGTTCTTTGGGGCGTCCTCCTCATCGTGGATCTGCATCGGGGTCCCGGCCTCGAGGAACTGCGCGATGACCGGATTGGTCTTCGCCAGCATCAGCACGTCGCTCGACGGGGATCCGGTCGTCACCGCGAATTCGAGGCTGTCACCACCGGAGTCGAGATATACCGAGACGGTCGAGGCCTGCATCATCTCCTGCACCGAATCGGCGAGGGCGCGTACGAGCGCGTGCAGCTCCTTGTGCGTCGCGAGCTCGAGACCGATGCGGTGCAGGTCGAACAGCCGGCGGGAGAGCGCGAGGGTGCGCTCGTAGAGGTCTGCGCGCTCGATCGCGATCGCCGCCTCGTTGGCGATCGCCGAGAGAAGCTCGAGGTCTCCCTCGTCGTACGCGTTCGCCCTGGAGCTCTGCGCGGAGATCGCTCCGATCGCCTTTCCGTGCAAGCGCAGCGGGGCCACGATGATCGAACGCTCGATGACCTTTCCCCATGCGCTACGTGGCGGAAGCTTCAGACGCACGCGATCCCGCTCGGCATCGCGCAGCAGGATCGGCTTGTCGCGCTCGACGGCGAGTCCGCCAAGTGTTCCGGCCATCGGACTCTCTTCGGGTGCCATCTCCTCGCCGCCGTCGTACATGTAGCGGAACGAGAGAGTCCCGCGCTCGGGGTTGGCGATCGCGACGTAGAACGCGTCGACGTCGAGAGCCTTCCGCACCTGCTCGAAGACCTCGCGGAACACCTTGACCGGATCGAGAGAGCTTCCGACGGAGTGGCCGACGTCCACGAGCGTGGCGAGCAGGCGCGCGCGGCGCTCCGCCGCGAAGCGGGCGCGGATGTCGAGATAGCCGAACAGGAAGAGCGGAATGCCCGGCACGAGGAACCAAGGCTCGATGAGCACGACCTGGACGGTGATCACCGCGGCCAGGCTCCACAGGAGCTGCGCGCGGATGGTCCGGTCGACCCACTGGCGCGTGACATGGTTGAGGCTCACGTTCCGCAGCGCGCGCTGCAGCAACACGATCTGTGCGATGTCGACGAACACGAGGACCAGCACGGACGCGACGCCCGCGATGATCGTGGTCGCGGTGGGTTCCACGATCGAAGAGAGCTCCGCGCGGAGCACCGTGTACACCGCGGCAGCCGTGCCGGTGGCGACGGCGACCGATGCCGCGTTGCGGATCATCTGGAGGGGCCGTTTGCCGGTCAGAACGTCGTTGGCGAGGCGGGCCGCCGCGGCCATGGTCGCGACGGCGCCCGGCGGCATGAGGATGATCCCGGCGATCACCGCGACGTCCGACGCCGAAAGCTCGGTGTTCAGCTGAACGCGGATCGGACGCACCGAGAGGACGAACGCCGCGAGGAAGAGGAGGCCCAGGAACTCCAGCCGGACACTTCCGTCGAGTGCGTCGCGCACCCCGAGCGCCACGTATGGTGTGGCGGCGAGGACGGTGGCCGCGATCAGGAAGGTCGCGGCGCGCGGAAGTGGCTTCATTGCGGTGCTTTTTGCCCCTCTTGGCCGAGCCTAGCACCCGCCACCTGCGCCAAGGGGGTCAGCCCGGCATCAGCGGGATCGCAGCCAGCGCTCCGTCAGCAGGACCGCGGCGAAGATCCCGGCGATCACCAGGAGCTCCACCGCCCCCCCGCGGTCTACGGCAGGCCGGATGACGAGGAAGATCAGCGTGGTCGCGAGGAACACGCCGACGACGATCTGGAATGCCAGACGCGAGCTCAGGCGGACGGAGGCTCCGTTGACGGGGGCTCGGACGTGGCCGGCGCAGCCGGGCCCGTCCGACGCATTCTGCGCAGCGCCCACGCGATCGGATCGTAGGTCTGCGTCACGATCCGCTCTTTGAGCGGGATGATCGCGTTGTCCGTGATGTGGATGTGCTCTGGACACACGTCGCTGCAGCACTTGGTGACGTTGCAGTAGCCGAGCCCGTGCTTCGCGCGCGTCATCTCGATACGGTCGTTGGTGTCGAGCGGATGCATCTCGAGCGCGGCGATCCGGACGAACAACCGCGGCCCCGAGAACGACGGCTTGTTCTCCTCGTGGTCACGTATGACGTGACACACGTCCTGGCACAGGAAACACTCGATGCACTTGTGGAACTCCTGCACTCGTTCGATGTCTTCCTGGTACATCCGCCGCGTGCCGTCGGCCTCCTTCGGCTTCGGCTTGAAGGCGGGGATCGTCTTCGCCTTCTCGTAGTTGAACGAGACGTCGGTGACCAGGTCCTTGATCACCGGGAAGGTCTTGATCGGCGAGACGGTGATCTCCTCACCCGGCTCGAAGGTGTTCATGCGCGTCATGCACATGAGCTTCGGATGGCCGTTGATCTCCGCGCTGCACGAGCCGCACTTGCCGGCCTTGCAGTTCCACCGCACGGCGAGATCGGGAGCGTGCATCGCCTGGATGCGGTGCACGACGTCGAGCACGACCATGCCTTCGTCGGTGGGCACCGTGAATTCGACGAACGCGCCGCCCGTCGCATCACCACGCCAGACCTTGAGGCTCGCGTCCGTCACAGCTACTCCCCCGCCGCCGCGACCGCGACCTTGCCGGTGGGCTTGTCTTCACCGATGAGCGGACGAAGCTCCGACGGCAGCTCGGGCAGCGCCTCCGGAGCAAGGATCAGGTGGCCTTCGCGCCGACGCACGACGACATTCTTCTTCCCCCACTGCGGATCCGGCTTCGGGAAGTCGTCGCGCGTGTGCCCGCCGCGGCTCTCCTCGCGCACGAGCGCCGCCCGCGCGACCGCTTCGGAGACCGTAAGCATGGTCAGCAGGTCGAGCGCGAGGTGCCAACCCGGGTTGTAGATGCGTGAGCCCTTCACGCCGACGCGCTCGGCGCGCTCGCGCAGACGGCCGATCCGCGTTATCGCCTCCTCGAGCTCCGAGCGCGTGCGGATGATGCCGACAAGCTCTTGCATCGTGTTGGTGAGATCCTCGTGCACCGCATACGGGTTCTCACCCTCACCTCGGTCGAATGGGGCGAGCATCCCGGTGGCCGCGGAGTCCACCTGGCGATCGTCGACACGCGGCATCTTCGCGAGGCGCTTGGCGTACTCGGCGGAGTAGAGGCCGGCGCGCCGCCCGAACACGAGAAGGTCCGAGAGGGAATTGCCACCGAGCCGATTCGCGCCGTGCATACCGCCGGCGACCTCACCAGCGGCAAAGAGGCCCGGAACGGTCGATTGGGTCGAGTCCGCGTCGACCCGAACGCCGCCCATGATGTAGTGCATCGTCGGCCCGACTTCCATCGCGGTCTTCGTGATGTCGACGTCGGCCAGCTCCGTGAACTGGTGATACATGGAGGGCAGGCGCCGCTTGATGTAGTCCGCCGATCGGCGCGAAGCGATGTCGAGGAAGACGCCCCCGTGCGGGCTACCGCGGCCCGCCTTCACCTCGGCGTTGATCGCGCGCGCGACCTCGTCGCGCGGCAGCAGATCAGGCGTGCGACGGTTGTTCTTCTTGTCTTCGTACCAGCGGTCAGCCTCCTCCTCGGTGTCGGCCGTCTCCGCCCGGAAGAAGTCGGGGACGTAGCGGAACATGAAGCGCTCGTCCTTGCTGTTCTTGAGGGTCCCGCCGTCGCCGCGCACGCCCTCGGTCACGAGGATCCCGCGCACGCTCGTCGGCCACACCATCCCCGTTGGGTGGAACTGCGTCATCTCCATGTCGATGAGGTCGGCGCCGGCATCGAGAGCCATCCCATGGCCGTCGCCGGTGTACTCCCACGAGTTCGAGGTGATCTTCCACGCTTTTCCGACACCGCCGGTCGCGAGCACGATGGCCTTCGCTCGGAAGAGCACGAGCTTGCCGCTCTGGCGCCAGTAGCCGAGCGCGCCGGAGACCGCGCCGTCGTCGGTGAGCAGGCGGCAGAGCGTGCATTCCATGAACACGTCGATGCCCTTGTGCACCGCGTGGTCCTGGAGCGTGCGGATCATCTCGAGACCGGTGCGATCGCCAACGTGCGCGAGCCGCGCGTAGCGATGGCCGCCGAAGTCGCGCTGGAGGATGAGGCCATCCTTCGTGCGGTCGAACAGCGCGCCCCACTCCTCGAGCTCGAGGACGCGGTCAGGGGCCTCCTGCGCGTGGACCTGGGCCATGCGCCAGTTATTCAAGAGCTTGCCGCCGCGCATGGTGTCGCGGAAGTGGACCTTCCAGTTGTCCTCCCGCCATACGTTGCCCATCGCCGCGGCGATCCCGCCCTCGGCCATGACCGTGTGCGCCTTGCCGAGAAGCGACTTGCAGACGAGCGCGGTCTTCACGCCCATCGCGCTCGCCTCGATCGCGGCGCGCAGGCCGGCGCCGCCCGCGCCGATCACGACGACGTCGTAGTCGTGGGTCTCGTACTCCGCCATCAGGAGATCCACCGGAAGTCGGTGATGACGCCCATCGCGACCAACCGGATATAGAGATCGGTCAGCGCGACGCCGAAAAGGCTGAACCAGGCCCAGCGCGAGTGGTGCGCGTTGAGCTGGTTCGCCCAGCTCCAGAGCCGGAACCGAAGCGACTTGCCGTGGAACGAGTCCAGGTAGCCGCCGACCAGGTAGCGCGCGGCGTGACAGCCGAACGTGTACCCGCTGAGCAGCAGGACGTTGGCGAGCATGATCACCGACCCGACGCCGATCCCGAGCCGACCATCGAAGTTGAACGCGAGGATGGCGTCCCACCACAGGATCGCGAGCACCGGGATCGCGAGGTAGAGCGCGTAGCGGTGGAGGTTCTGGAGGTCGAACGGGAAGCGCGTCTCGCCGCTGTATTTCGCGCGCGCGTCGGGCACCGTGCACGCCGGTGGTGACCAGAAGAAGGCGCGGTAGTAGGAGCGCCGGTAGTAGTAGCAGGTGGTGCGGAACAGCAGCGGCGATCCAACGATGAGGAAGGCGGGCGAGAGCGTGTACCAGTCTCCGAGGAGCGGAAGGGTCGGATGGATACATCCCGTGGTCAGACACGGCGAGTAGAACGGTGAGAGGTACGGGTCGGCGAAGTAGTTGGCGTTCGCAACGCTCGCGACGAGTGAGTACACGACGAATCCGCCCAGGATGAGCACGATCGTGAGCGGCTCGATCCACCACCGATCGTGACGCTCGTGCGGCCGCTGCCGAACGTCCGCTGTCGTTGCCACCGGCAGCCACGGTACGGATTTGGCCGCCTGGAGGCAAAGATATCGGAGCGCTTCCCACGATAGCCGTAGGCTATGGACGTGGAGCTCCACCAGCTGAGGTATTTCGTCGCGGTCGCCGAGCAGCGCCATTTCACGAAGGCGGCGCGCGAGCTCTCGGTCGCGCAGCCGTCGGTCTCCAAGCAGATCCGCCACCTGGAAGACGAGCTCGGCGCCCAGCTGTTCCACCGCATGCGCGGGAACGTCTCTCTCACGCCGGCCGGCGAGGCGCTTCTCCCTCTCGCACGTCGTGTGCTCACCGACGTGGCGGGCGCGGAGAACGAGGTCCGCGACCTCACGGGTATGCGCCGCGGGCGCCTGTCGCTCGGCGCGACGCCGAGCCTGTCAACGACGCTGGTGCCGTCGGCGCTCGCGCGCTACCACCAGAGCTATCCCGGCATCGATCTCGTGCTGCACGAGGCGGGCTCGCGTGATCTGGTCGGCGAGCTCGAGCACGGCGTCCTCGACATCGCGCTGGTGATCCTGCCGATGCACGACGACATCCTCGAGACGACGCCGCTGCTGCGCGAGGAGCTGGTCCTCGCTGTGCCGAAGTCCCACCCGCTCGCGGCGCGCCGGAGCGTGTCGATCGCGGAGCTGCGGGGCGTTCCGCTCGTGATGTTCCGCGACGGCTACGACCTGCGGGCCACGACCGTCGCCGCCTGCCGCCGGGCAGGCTTCGAGCCGACGTTCGCGCTCGAGGGCGGCGAGATGGACGGCGTCCTGCGACTCACGGCCGCTGGTGTGGGCGTCGCCGTCGTTCCAAGCCTGGTCGTCGAGCGGGGCGGATCGCTGCGCGCGGTGCGGATCGCGAAGCCCGAGCTCACGCGGACGATCGGCTTCGCGCACCGCCGCGACCGCCGGCTGACCCGCGCGGCGCAGGAGTTCGTCGCGACCGTGCGCGCGCTCATTGCCGCGCGCGAGTGGCTGGCACGTATGCCCGCGGGCCTGACGGTCCTGGATGGCGCGGCCCCACCGCGCGCGCGGCGCGCCGCGAAGACCTAGCTCAGCGTGTAGACCGACACCGTTTCGGACTTACCGCGGACCTGCGCCTCGCCGAGCGAACGCAGCTTCACGCCGTCGTGCTCGAGGTGACCCGCGGTCACTCCCGACAGCACCACGTCGACCTTGTACTCCTTCGTCAGTGTCTCCATGCGCGACGCGGTGTTCACCGCGTCGCCGATCGCGGTGTAGTCGGAGCGTTCGGGAAGTCCGATCGCGCCCAGAACGACGTCGCCGGTGTGCATGCCGACCCCGAACTGCACGACGGTCTCGCCGTCGCGCGCGCGTTCGGCGTTGAGTGTCGCCATGTTCGCGCGCATCGCGAGCGCAGCGCGCGCCGCCGCTGGAGCGCCATGCGCGTCATCACCCATCGCGCCGAAGATCGCCATGAGCCCGTCGCCTGTGAACTTGTCCAGGATCCCGCCTGCATCGATCACCGATCGCGCCATGACGCGGAGGTAGGCATTCATCACGGAGATCACCTGCTCCGGCGTGAGCTTCTCAGCCAAAGCGGTCGAGCCTCGAAGGTCGGCGAAGAGGATCGTCACCGTCTGCCGCTCGCCCTCGAGACGCAGCGGGTCGCCGCCGATGACACGCTCGACGACGGTCGGCGGCAGGAACCGCTCCAGACCGCGCCGACGGTCGAGTTCGAGGAACAGCGCACCGAGCGCGAGGACGGTCGCGCCGAACATCAGCCCGTGGTACTCCCACCACGACAGCGTCCACACCGGGCCGAGGAACTGAGAGAGCTGCGCCTGCGCGAGCAGCACGTACGCCGCCGCGAGCGCGCCCTGCATCGGAAGCCGCGTGCGGATGTAGTCGCGGCCCTGCGCCCACGCGGCCAGCCCGTAGAAGACGATGACGCTCCCCGACACGACGTACGGCACGAGGCCGGCACCACCGTAGATATCGGGCGGCGTGAATCCACCGCGGCCGTAAGCGGTCGGGTCGTAGTTGGCATACGCGCCGCCGCCGACCAGGATCCAGCGAGCAAGGCCGCCGAACGCGGCGGGCCAGCCGATGGCGACGACCGCATAGCAGCCGATGAGCGCTGCGACGGTCGCGAGCAGCGTCCGTGGCGGCACGTGCCGCTCGAGCCACGACGCGGCGGGTGTGTAGCGGATCGCGAAGAACAGCGCCGACGTCCACAGGGCGAGCTGCGCTGACACACCGACGACGAGCCCGGCGTCGTCCCGCTTATCCCCGCGCTGCAGCACGTCGGGAGTCGAGAGCCCATGCACCATGAAGATCCCCGCCATGCACAGGAACCCGATGGCGACCAGCAGGCTTCGGTAGTGCCCCGCGCCGAGGGCGGATCGCGCGACGAAGATCGCGACGAGCAGCGCGACGACCGAGACGTTCGTCGTGATCACGAAGTGCTCGACCGGTATGAACAGTGGCGTGTTGCGCTGCGGATCCGCGAGGAGCACGGTCAGGGCGACGGTCGGCCACAGCACGACGAGCAGCAGGAGCAGCGGACGCCACGGAAGCGACCTCACGGTCGCAGTCTAGGAAGGCTAGACCGCCTCCGCCGCGCGCGCGACCTTTGGAAGCAGCTGGTCGAGGTCGAATGGCTTCCCGACGACGTCCGCTGCGCCGATGCTGTGCGCGTGGCGCGCGAGGTCGTTGGCGGCCGAGAGGACCACGATGGGGATCTGATCCGTCTCGCGCAGACGCTTCGCGAACGTCCAGCCGTCCATCACCGGCATCATGAGGTCGAGCACGATGACGTCGGGTCGCCAGCGCGCGCACACGGCGAGGGCGTCCTGACCATTCGACGCGGGCACGACCTCATAGCCGTCTTCCTCGAGCGCGGTCGAGAGCAGCTCGCGGATGCTGGCGTCGTCGTCCACCACAAGGACGCGTTTGGGGACACCCACCGCGCGGAGCATGTCATACCGCGGTGGGTAGACAGCCTACTTAGCGACTCGATCTGAGTGATGCGGCGAACACAGCGGGGATGACGACGAAGCCGATCGCGAGCGTCGCGACCCAGAGCCACAGCGCCTCGGGATGGCAGGTGACGGATCCGACGCAGCCCTCGATCGAGCGATGCCGCTCGACGAGCAGCAGCGGGAGGCTCGCGGGCGATGCGACGACCGTCGCCGCAGCGAACGTGGTGGCGATCGTTGGGATCGACCGCGACAGCGCTCCCGCGCGAGGATCGATCGCGCGCGCCGAGCGGGTCGCCCAGAGCAGCGCCACGAACGTCGCGAGCGCCGCGAACGCCACCGACTGACCGAACCGCTCGTCGCGTGGAGCGGGGCCCAGCGGAAGCACGATCTCGAACGCCGTGAGAGCGGCCCAGTACGCGAGCTTGATGGTGGTGACGCGGCCGACGAGGAGGACGAGGGTGGCAAGCCGCGGCGCGGGTCGTTGGGCCTCGGTGCCTACCGGTAGGTGGTCCACCACTTCTGCAGGAAGTACAGCACCGCGATCAGGATGACCGTGGTGATGAAGACCATGTAGAACTCGCCGGACTCGCCGACCTCAGCGATCAACTATTTCCCCAGACCCTGGAGATAGTCGACGATCGAACGGATCGTCTTCTCATCCAAAGAGCCGCCTTCCGTTACCAGCCACATGGGCATACTGACTCCCGGCTTGACCTTTGGCGCGTTCGCCACCCACTTGAACAGCCAGTCGGCGTCGCCCGAAGCCTTGGCGCGCTTGTTCTCGTCGTTCAACGGACCCTTGACCCCGTAGTCGCCGAGGTTCGGGGCTGTTGGGTTCACGCTGGGCGTATTGAGATCGAAACTGTGACACGACGTGCAGTAGGCCTGTGCCGCTGCGGCGCCGGTGAGCACCGCCGGCGGGGGCGGCGGAACGACATCGGCATTCTCGACGCCCTGGAGATGCATGCGGATCGTCACGATGTCGGCCCAGTCGTCTTCGGTGCCACGCGTGATGAAGTTGACGAGCTGCGTGACCTGCTCGGTATTGAACGGGCCGCCCTCGGTCTGATGCCATGCCGGCATGGAGTACGCCGGCGGGGTGTTCTGCTTCCCGCGAGCGATCGTCAGACGTATGAAGTCTTCGCGCGTCTTCAGCTGCGCTGGGTCCGCTTTGAGCGTGTCGTACTTGTTCGCCGCGGTGTTCAGCGGCTTGCCCGGAAGCGGCTTGCCGTTCACGTCAGACTCGCCGTTGCCGAGGCCGGTCTTGCCGTGGCAGGGGTAGCAGAAGTTCGCGTACAGATTCTTGCCACGTTCGACCGAATGCTCGATCTGCCGCTCCGCCGCGGCGGCGCGAAGCGAGAGCGGACCCTCGGGGATGATCTGAAGGAGCAGGTAGCCGCCTACCAGACCGAACATCGCGAAGACCATCGCCGCACCGGCGACGATCTTCCGGTCGAGGTTGCTGGAGATCTCGAGCGGGTCGGGTGCCGCCGGGATCTGCGCGACCCAGTACGGCGTGGGCTGCTCCACCGTCTCGCCCGCCCCATAGTGCTGGCGCAACAGCTCCACGCCGGTCGCGGGCTTCTCGTCTGGCTCGATCTGCTGCTGGTGGTACGCGACATAACCGAAGTACGCGAGCAGCGCGACGAACAGAAGGAGACTGGCCGCGGCCAGGATGACGTTGATGTCCACTACGCGTCGGGCACCTGGACGTGCGCCGGGTTCCACTTGTTGTCCGGCCGCTTGAGCGTGTTGAGCGGATTCGTATCGACGATGAGCGAACCCGTCGCCGTCGCGGAAACGTTGAAGAGGTCGAGCCCCCGCGGCGCGGGTCCACCGATCACCAGCGCGGTGGTCTTCTCGTAGATCGACCCGTGGCATGGACAATGGAACTGGTCCTCACCTTTGTTGAACGGAACGGTGCAGCCGAGGTGCGTGCATTTCACGTACGCCGCAGCGATGGCCCCCGGCGCGTGGATGATGAAGAAGCGGCCCTGTGTGTTGAGGATCGGCTCGTCCTTGGAGGCTTGGAACTTCGCAATGATGTCGGCCTTGTTGCCCGCCGGGATCTTCGCTCCGAGGCCCTCGATCTTGATGACGCGAAAGAACGGCAGGAACGCGGCGGAGAACTCCGTCACGGCCAGCAACGTACCGGTGAGGAAGCCGATCCGCAGCAGCTGCCGCCGCTTGACGCGAGCCAGCATTCCCCCACGAACGATCGAGGTGTCATCGTGCGGTCGGATCACGTCGTCATTCCTCCGGCGCGAAGCACTGGTGAGTTTCGGGCAGCGACCACGGCGCGTAAAGATCCATACCGGGACCGCGCAGCGACGTCCCGACGACCGTAAGCACGACGAACGTCACGACGAAGCCGGTGTAGACCGCGATCATCCACTCCCGCGTCGTCGCCCCGAATAATCGCTTGACGAGCTGCACGAGGACGACCGGAAGGGTCAGCATGAACACGATCGGGATCAGATAGTTCGGTATGAGCTCCCGGCCGCCCGGGAAATATTGACCTGCGAATTCTGCATAGCCGGGCCATCCGATCGCCGGGTACTTCTGTTTGATCACGGCGTCGAATCCGATGAGTCCGGAGACGATCACGCCGGTGAACACCGCGGCGAAGATCGCGGATCGCTTGCCGATCTCGTTCGTGAACCAGTGGCCGATGCCGGAGCGGTCGCGATCGATGTACGGGATTGCCGCCATGAACGTCAGCCAGACCGTCGGAACGATGATGCCGGCGAGGCCTTTGTCCATGTGGAGCAGGAGCTCCTGCAGATTCAGCAGATACCACGGCGCCTTTGACGGGTTGGGCGTGCAGTCAATGGTCGAGTGGTCCTGCAGCGGCGCGTTGAACAAGGCAGAGATGACGAAGAGTCCAAGCGACCAGATCATCGCCGCGATGAACTCGATGACAAGCAAGTGCGGCCACACCATGGCGGTGTCCTCGACGCGCTTGTCAACGCGCACCACCGAATCCTGACGAACAAATGCGAGAAGCCGTAGTCGCTTCTCCTGACCAGGGAAAGGCTGTGGTCCGCGCGGAGCGGTCATGAGCGCGCCCGAGAGACGTTAGCGAAGCGCGCCAGCGAGAACGGCGCGGCACTTCTCGAGCGAGCGTCTGCGCCCAGCCGCCCCGAACGCCGCACGCGCGGTGACTGGCGGGCCGGCGTAGCCAGCAGCGAGCGAGAGGAGTGGCGCGACGTCGAGCTCGCGCGCGTCGTGACGGTGGAGTGGCGTGACGGCGAGCTCACGCGCAAGGCAACGTCGATCACAACGGCCCCGAGATCCCGCCGTCTTTGCGAATCCGCCAGAAGTGGATCGCGATGAGGAAGCCCGTTGCGAGCGGCAGCGCCACGACATGGAGCACGTAGAACCGCAGCAACGCGTTCGGTCCGAGCTGGTAACCACCGAAGGCGATGAACGCGAGCTCTTCGCCAACGACGGGCGCCGCGCGCGTGATCTCGTAACCGACGGTCACCGCCCAAAGCGCGAGCTGGTCCCAGGGGAGCAGATAGCCGGTGTACGACAGGAGGATCGTCAGCGTGAAGAGGAGCGTGCCGACGACCCAGTTGAACTCGCGCGGCGGCTTGTATGAGCCGGTGTAGAAGACGCGGATCATGTGCAGGAACACGGTGATGACCATGCCGTGCGCCGCCCAGCGATGCATGTTGCGCAGCAGCTGTCCGAAGATGACGACCGTCTCGAGATCCTTGATGTCCGAGTACGCCCACTCGGTCGTCGGTCGGTAATAGAACATCAGCAGCGTTCCCGTGAGCGTGAGCACCAAGAACAGGAAGAACGACAGTCCACCCATGCACCACGTGTAGGGGATGGCGAGCGCATGACGCCTCACCTTGACCGGGTGGAGGTGGAGGAACACGTTGGTGAACACCGCAAGAGACTGGTTCTTGCGCGAGTCGGGGTAGCCGTGGCGGAAGAGCGACTTCCAGAGCGGCCCCTGCTTCACGCGCTGCCAGACCTGCCCCGGGATCTCGAGCATCTAGTGCACGTGCTCCTTCTCTGGTTCTGTGACCGGGTGCCCGACGTGGCCGTTGTGCCCGTTCTTGTAGCCGGGGGCACGGGCGGGATCGTACATAGGAAGCGGCCGGATCGATCGGCCGGCGCCGACGGTCAGATCGAGGTGCACCTCATCGTCGATGGACTCCTTGGGCAGCGTCTTGCCGACCGCGGGCATGACCGCGCCGTAGCGGTTCATCGTGATCGCGTCGGTCGGGCAGCGGATGATGCAGAGCGCGCAGCGGATGCAGGCGGTCTCGTCGAGGAAGAAGGCGACACCTTGGCCCCACTTCTTCGCCTCGCCGACCGCGGGGATCGCGCCATCGTCGACGACGTCCGACATGTCGACCATGTGGATGACGTCCATCGGGCAAACGTCGACGCATCCGCCGCAGATGATGCAGAGCTCGCCGACGATCTCGATGTTGAAGTTGCACTTGAGGCAGCGGTCGGATTCCGCGACCGCCTGCGCCTGCTCGTAGCCCTGGTTCACCTCGAGGAAGAGTCCGCGGCGCTCCTTCTTGGCGAGCTTGGGCATCTCCTGCCGCGGGATGCGGTCGTAGTCGACCGACATGTTGTGGTAGACGCGCGCGAGCTCGGCCTCGCCGGCGATCTGTCCGATGTTGTCCGGCGTGCTCGAGCGCCGCAGCGTGACGATCTCGTGGTACTCGGGCACGTTGACCGCCGACGCGATGGGATCCAGGAAACGGGCGACCTGCTGGGCCGCGGACCGTCCATCGGCGACCGCGGCGATGATGGTCGACGGTCCCTCGCGGTAGTCGCCGGCCATGAAGATCTTCGGCACCGAGGTCTGGTAGGTCTCGGGATCGACCTTGAGATCGCGGTACCGCTTGACCCGGAACTCCGGGATGTCGGCGAGCCAGGTCGTGTCGGGGTTCTGGCTGAGGGCGAGCAGCACGGTCTCGCACGGGATCTCGAACTCCGAGCCGGGGATGGGCTCCGGGCTGCGGCGGCCGCTCTTGTCGGGCGCGCCCAGCTTGTTGCGGACGAACTTCATGCCGCGCACGTGTCCCCACTCGGTGGTGAGCACTTCGACCGGGGAGGCCAGGTACACGAAGGTGATCCCCTCGCGCTCGGTCTCCGTCAGCTCTTCCTCGTCCACGACCATCTCGTCGCGGCCACGGCGGTACGCGATGTACACGTCGTCCGCGCCAAGGCGCCACGACGTCGACGCGCAGTCCATCGCGGTGTAGCCACCACCCAGGACGACGACGTGCTTGCCGACCTCGACGGGGCGGCCGCGGTACGCGCGCTCGAGGAACACGATCCCCGCCATCACGCCATCCGCGTCGAGGTTCTTGATCTCGGCCGGGTAGTTCGGCTCGAAGCAGCCGGCGGTCACGAGCACGGCGTCGTACTCGTCGTGGAGCTGGCGCAGCGTCACGTCCCGTCCGACGTAGGTCGAAAGCCGCAGCTCGACGTTCTCGTTGACGATGCCGTTGATGTCACGGTCGATGACCTCGC
>JBDTMY010000002.1:0-7698 GCA_039934015.1 Chloroflexota bacterium
TGAACGCCCGTGGCCGCTACGGCCAGTTCGGCGGACAGTTCCTGCCGGAGACGCTGATGCCCGCAGTGGCCGAGCTCGAGGCCGCGTTCGACGCGGCGCGCGCGGACGAGGCGTTCCAGCAGGAGCTCGGCCGCCTCCTGCGCGAGTGGGTCGGGCGGCCTACACCGCTCACGGACGCGTCGCGGCTCGCGCAGCTCGTGGGGCTCCGCCGCGTGATGCTGAAGCGAGAGGACCTCGCGCACACCGGCGCGCACAAGATCAACAGCGCGCTCGGGCAGGCGCTGCTCGCGCAGCGGATGGGAAAGCAGCGCATCGTCGCGGAGACAGGCGCGGGGCAGCACGGCGTCGCGAGCGCGGCGGCGTGCGCGCTGCTTGGCCTCGAGTGCGTCGTGTACATGGGCACCGAGGACATGCGCCGGCAGGCGCCGAACGTCTTCCGCATGCGGCTCCTCGGGGCAGAGGTCCGCGCGGTCGAAGCCGGAAGCCGCACCCTGAAGGATGCGGTGAACGAGGCGATCCGCGACTGGGTCACGAACGTGCGCACGACGTATTACCTGCTCGGCTCCGCCATCGGCCCCCACCCGTATCCGGCGATGGTCCGCGAGTTCCAATCGATCATCGGCCGCGAGGCGCGAGCGCAGTGGCTGGAACGCGTCGGCGCGTTGCCCAGCGTCGTCGTCGCGTGCGTCGGCGGGGGCTCCAACGCGATCGGCATGTTCAGCGCGTTCCTCGAAGACCCAGGAGTGCGCCTGCGCGGCGTCGAGGCGGGCGGTCTCGGGGTCGACAGCGGCAAGCATGCCGCGTCGATCGGGGGCGGTCGCGTCGGCGTGCTCCACGGAACGCGCAGCTACGTGCTGCAGGACGAGCACGGTCAGATCCGAGAGACGCACTCCGTGTCCGCAGGCCTCGACTATCCGGGTGTGGGACCCGAGCACGCCTACCTGCACGAGACCGGTCGCGTCGAGTACGTAGCGCGTACCGATGCGGAGGCGCTCGAGGCCTTCGGCCTCCTCTCGCGGACCGAGGGCATCATCCCGGCACTCGAGCCGGCGCACGCGATCGCCGATCTCGCGCACATCCGGCTTCGCTACGGCGCGGACACGGATGTGCTCGTTTGTCTCTCGGGCCGCGGCGACAAGGATCTCGAGACCGTCATGCGCGCGCGGGGATCCGAGTGACCGTGGCCGTCAGCGGCGCATCGCGTGTCGAGCGCGCCTTCGCGCGCGCGCGCGCGGAGAGCCGGCTGGCGCTCGTCGTGTACCTCACCGTCGGATACCCCGATCGCGCGTCCACCGGCGCGCTGCTGCGCGCGGCTCTCGACGGTGGCGCCGATGTACTCGAGCTCGGCGTGCCGTTCAGCGATCCGCTCGCCGACGGCACCACGGTCCAGCGGGCGGGCGAGGCCGCACTGCGCCAGGGCGTGACGCTCGCCGACTGCCTCTCGGAGGCCGCGGCGGTCGTGCGCGAGCGCGACGCGCCGGTGCTCTTCATGGGCTACACCAATCCCTTCATGCAGTACGGCTTCGAGCGTCTCGCGAGGGACAGCGCGCGCGCGGGCATCGCGGGCGTCATCGTTCCCGACATGCCCGCGGAAGAGAGCGCTGAGCTCGACTACGCGCTCGAGCCGGCCGGCCTGCTCCGGATCGACCTCTACGCGCCAACGACACCCAACGAGCGTCTCGCGAGCCTCCTGCCGCGCGCGCGCGGATTCGTGTACTGCGTGTCGCTGACGGGCGTAACGGGCGCGCGTCGGGCGCTCGCATCCGACGTCGCCGAGCTCGTCGGCCGCGTCCGCCGCCACACGGCGCTGCCGATCGTGGTGGGCTTCGGCATCAGCGCGCCGGAGCACGTCTCCGCGCTTCGCGGCATCGCGGACGGCATCGTCGTCGGCAGCGCCGCGATCGATGTGGTGACGAACGCGAAACCCGAGCAGCGTGCCGACGAGCTACGCGAGTTCGTCGCGTCACTCGCTGTCGCGGGACGCTCCTGATGGCGGTGCGCGGCGTGCGCGGTGCGACGACGGTCCACGCGAACGACGCGAAGGCGATCTTCGACGCGACCGAGGAGCTGCTCCGGATCCTCAGCGAGCTGAACGGTCTGCGTCCGGATGACATCGGCTACGTCTGGTTCACGGTCACTCCTGATCTCGATGCGTCCTTCCCGGCGGACGCCGCGCGCGCCGGTCTGGGCTGGACGGATGTGCCGCTGATCTGCGGCCGCGAGATCCCCGTGCCCGGCGCGCTCGGAATGTGCGTGCGGGTGCTCATCGCCTGGAACACCGCGAAGACGCAGAAGGAGATCCGGCACGCGTTCCTACGCGGCGCAAAGTCGCTGCGGCCGTCGTGGGCGGTCGAGCTACCTGGCGAAGCTCCGGGCGGAACGCGCTAGATGCTCGTGGTGATGAAGCGCGGCGCATCGCAGCACGAGATCGACGCGGTCGTCGCGCGCATCCAGGAGTTCGGCATCACACCGATCTCGTTACCCGGCGCTGAACGCATGGCGATCGGCACGTTCGGTTCGACCTCGCGCGCGGCGGCCGAGGCGGTGGAGTCGCTGCCGGGGGTCGCGGAGGTCGTACCCGTCAGCCGGCCGTTCAAGCTGGCCTCGCGAGAGGTCATCCCCGAGGACACCGTCGTGAACGTCGGGCGCGTGCCCGTTGGCGCGGGCGCGCCCCTCGCGATCATGGCCGGCCCGTGCGGGGTCGAATCGCGCGAGCAGACTCTGCAAACGGCGCGAGCAGTTCGCGCGGCCGGCGCCACCATCCTGCGTGGCGGCGCGTTCAAGCCGCGCTCCTCCCCGTACAACTTCCGCGGCCTCGGGGCGGCGGGTCTCGAGATCCTCGAGGAGGCCCGCGCGGAAACGGGACTGGCGATCGTCACCGAGGTCCTCACGCCCGGCGATGTCGACGCGGTCGCCCGCGTCGCCGACTGCCTGCAGATAGGCGCGCGCAACATGCAGAACTTTGCGCTGCTCGACGAGGTCGGCGATCAACCCAAGCCGGTGCTCCTGAAGCGCGGCATCGCCGCGACGATCGAGGAATTCCTGCTATCGGCGGAATACGTGCTCGCGCGTGGCAATCGGAACGTCATCCTGTGCGAGCGCGGCATCCGCACGTTCGAGAAGTACACGCGCAACACGTTCGACGTGAATGCGATCCCGCTCCTGAAGCGTCTCACGCATCTCCCGGTCATCGGCGATCCGTCGCATGGCACGGGGAAGTGGTATCTCGTCGCGCCGGTGGCGCTCGCGGCGGTCGCCGCCGGTGCCGACGGCCTCATCGTGGAAGTGCATCCGAGCCCCGACCACGCGCTGTCTGACGGCTTCCAGTCGCTGACCTTCGAGAACTTCGCGGCGCTGGTCGCTCGCGCGAGCGCGGTCGCTCGCGCGGTCGGGCGTCTGGTGCCGGACGCGGCCCCGGCTTGAACGTCGGGGTCGCCGGGCTCGGTCTCATCGGAGGCTCGCTCGCGCTGGCGCTGAAGAAGCGCCATCGCGTCACCGGCTTCGACACCGACGGACGAACACGCGACGCCGCACGCGCGGCCGGCATCGACGTCGTCGACGCGCTCACTGCGCTGCTCCCGGCGGATGCGGTCATCGTCGCGACGCCCATGGAAGCGGTCGTGGCCACGCTCGAGGCGCTTGTCCCGCGCGCGGGCGCTGCCGTGCTCCTCGATGTCTCGTCCGTGCGCGCGCCGGTGGAGCAGTTCGCGGCGTCCGCGCCCGCCTCGTGCCGGATCGTCGGGTTCCACCCGATGGCCGGCCGCAGCGGCAGCGGGTTCGGCTCGGCGTCCGCGGAGCTGCTCGAGCGCCGCCCACTCCTTCTCGTGCCGACGGGTCGTTCGGACACCGACGCGATGGCGCTCGCGGGCACGCTCGCGCGCGATGCCGGCGGTGAGGTCACGGTGTGCTCGGCCGCGCAGCACGACCGGATCGTCGCGGTCCTCTCGGCCCTGCCGCTGGCGTTCGCGTCCGCGCTGGCTCTCGCCGGCGCGGGCACGGTCGACGGCGACCTCGGTTCCCTTAGCGGCCCCGGTTTCAGCGACAGCACGCGTCTGGCGCTCACGGCGCCGGAGCTCGGCAGCACGATGCTGCTTGCCAACGCGCAGAACGTGCGCGCGGCGCTCGACCGCGCGCGCGCGATCCTGGACGAGGTCGACCGTGCGATCGCCGCCGGTGATGCCGCCGCTTTGAACGCGATCCTCGAGCGCGCCGCGCAGGCGCGCCGCAAGCTGAGCTAGCGGGAGAGCTGCTTCAGGACCTCGTAGAAGTCGGGGAAGGTCTTGCCGACCGATGACCAGCTCTTGATCGCGACACCCGGCACCTTCAGCCCGAGGACCGAGAACGCCATCGCGATCCGATGGTCGCCGGCGGCATCGACGATCCCGTCGTGCAGCGCTGCGGGCTCGATGCGGATCGCGTCCCGATATGCCTGCGCGCGTCCGCCGAGCGCGGTGATGCCGGCTGCGACCGCGGCGACGCGGTCGCTCTCCTGTGCGCGGGTGTGGGCGATCCCGGTCAGCTCCGTTGGCGTGTCGGCCTGCGTCGCGATCACCGCGAGCGTGGGGAAGGTGTCGGAGCAATCCATCACGTTGGCCACGATGCCGTGCAGCTGCCCGTCGCGCCGGACGGTGACGCTGTCGCCGTTCCGCTTGACGTTGCACCCCATGTCCTCAATGAGCTCGAAGAATCGCGCATCACCCTGACCGCCTGCCTCCACGCGGGCCCGCGCGTTCAGGATCGTGACCCAGCCACCGAGGATCGCCGCCGCCGCCGCGGGGTACGTCGCCGCGGTGACGTCGCCCGGGATCTCGAGCGAGCGACCCTTCAGCTTCTGCGGACCGATGACGAGCTCGCGCTGCGAGCGCCGCTCGACGCGGACGCCACGCGATGCGAGCGCCGCAACCGTGAGGTCGACGAACGGCGCGGACACCAGCGTGCCGACGATGCGTAGGCGGAGACCGTCGCGCATGCGCGCTCCGACGAGGAGCAGCGCAGACGCGAACTGGCTCGACTCGTTCCCGGGCACCTCCACCTCGCCGCCGGCGAGCGGACCGCGGACAGTCAGCGGAAGCGCTTCCGCGTCGACCATCGCGCCAAGCTTCCGGAGCGCGGTCACGAGCGTCGAGATCGGACGCGCGCGCAGGCGGGGCGACCCGTCAAGGTGGACCTCGCCAGACCCGAGGGCCGCCACGGCGGCGCCGAAACGGGCGACCGTGCCGGCGTCCTGCGCGTCGACGACGGCGTCCTTGGTGGGCTGTGCGTCACCAGCACCGGCGATGGTGATCGTCGCGCCGTCCCAGCGGACCTGGTAGCCCAGCTCGGCCAGAGCCGCCGCCATGGCGCGCACATCGGCCCCCGGATCGAGCGGGCCGAGCTCGAGCCGCGACTTTCCGTGAGCGAGCGCAGAGAGGATGAGCTCCCGGTTCGCGACGCTCTTCGAAGCAGGCACGCGGACGCGCTTGTCCACCAGCGCGTGGCGGACCGGAGCGATCGGGTGGATGTCCTGCACAGGGGTGCGAGGATTATGTCCGCATGTACTCGGCCACGGAGCGTCTCGGTCAGGCGGTCGTCGTGATGGTCGGCCTGGTGTTCGCCATCGCGGTCGGTGGCGTCGTCTTGCGCGGCGGGCCTGGGGAGGTCGGCAGCGGCGGCGGCACGCCGACGCCGGCCGCGTCGCCGTCCACCAAGGCGCCCGAGGTCAAGTTCACGCAGGACACCTGCTGCACGCAGACGGCGCGGTGGATGCGCGCGTCATGGGAATCGAGCGAGAAGGTCCTGAAGGCGGCGCTCCAGCTCTCACCCGATCCCGGGTTCCCGTGCGCCACGACACTCGATGCTTCAGGTACGAAGGGCGCGCTCAGCTGCGGCGGACTGCTCCAACCCTCGACGGACTACGTCGCGGTGCTCGCGCTCACGGTCGGCCGCGACGCGTTCCGTTATGAGCAGAAGTTCAAGACGATGGGCGACCGGCTCACGGACGTGAAGTGGTTCACGGAGTTCGAGAATCCGACCGGCGATCCGCTCGCGTGCGCCGCCGCCAGCATCCGCATCGTGCAGAACTACACCGCGAAGCAGGATCCCATGACCGCGGAGCAGATCCTCGCGGTGGCCAGGCCCTACAACAAGAGCCGCGATCCGGGACTCGACCCCGTCGCGATCGCGACGATCCAGAAACGACTCGACCCCAACAACAACTATCACTACTACCGCTTCGCGACGCGCGAGCAGGCGACGAAGGCCGCTGTCTACTGGCTGGTGCGAAGCGCCAAGCCGGTGCATGTCATCTCGCTCGCGGGGCAGCACGATCCGTTGCTCATCGGATTCACCGGTGCGTTCGGCACCTGGTACGACGATCCGGGGAACACGATCAGGCAGGTGATCGTGCAGGATCCGCAGCGCGGCGACATGCGACCCGAGACCGCGAACCGCCGCCCGGACAAGTACCGGACGCCCGGTTTCCAGACCGGGCAGCCGCTCGGGCTCGACGAGTGGTACGGCGACGAATGGTGGCTCCGGTTTCCGCTTAGTACCACAATCTCCACAGCCTCTGGCAACGTGAACATCGAGCGAAATGACGGTTCGTACCCGCTGCCGCACTGGGGCGGCGCGTTCATCCTTATCGTCGACGACGCCGACGCTGAGTGGCCGTCCGACCGCGAGGGCCGCGTGAAGTGGGTCTGACATCTCTGGATTGCTTGGATTTACGGAGAGAGGGATCGATCATAGGCGGTGGTCGCTTCGAGCTCAGCTCCGCCTGAGGACGGTCGCAACTAACGCAGCGCGATTAGACACCTCGTACAAAGCCAGAAGCTGCGACACGTGGTGCTTTACACCGCGCTCACCGATCCCAAGCCGCGAGCCAATCTCCTTGTTCGTCAAACCCAGTACCAGCAGATCGAGAACCTCCTGCTGACGAGGCGATGGCTGCTTCCGTGTCGGGCTCCCGGCCACTTGACCGAAAGTACAGTTGCAACGACGAAAGTCAGTAGGACCATTCGGTTAAGAACCACCATCGAAAGAGTCTCGGCGCTGGTCAGTAGGCGAAGCACTGTGTCGCTCTGGAACGGAGTCGATTCTTGACCGATGTTACAGACAACCGCGGCCGGCCACGTCGCAGCAATCTGCTCACCACGACGCAGTCCGCGATCGTCGAGTTGATAGCCATCGGCCGGACCGACAAAGAAATCGCGTTCGTAGTCGGCATCTCATATCGGACCGTCCGCACACACCTCGAGCGACTCTATGACGCGAACGGCGTGCACTGCCGCGCGGCGCTGGTAGCCGTTCTTATGGCGCGTCGCGGACCCTTTCAAGAGGGCGAAAAGCATGAGGACTGAACTCGTCGCTGGATAGCCCAGCGCCGGTTCTTGCCG
Source organism: Chloroflexota bacterium (assembly GCA_039934015.1). GTDB lineage: Bacteria > Chloroflexota > Limnocylindria > P2-11E > P2-11E > CF-39. The sequence goes on from JBDTMY010000002.1 coordinate 7,374, forward strand.
CGGATCCTGCTGTTCGGGTAGCGACCGCGGGCCGTCGGTGTTATTGCCGACTCGCAATGTGCTTCGGTAGGAGCAGAGTGCGACGGTGACGGAATTTCACGACGACCTTGCCGATAGGCAACGAGACAGGCGTAGTGCGATCGCATGTTTGTGGATCTGAACGTGTGTAGCGTGGCCAGTACCCTCGGGTTCGGCACGCTCGCGTCGTGCTCATTGTCGCCGCAGGGCACAAGACACTCCGCGCCGGCAGTTTGGTTTTGTGAGTCTCAAGAAGTTTTGTGATGAGCACAAGTTTTCTCGCGGCACTCGCGTGCGCCAGTCAACT
>JBDTMY010000003.1:0-5193 GCA_039934015.1 Chloroflexota bacterium
CCGTAGTTCTCGTAGAACGGCTCCAGCACGATGACCTCGTCGCCCGGATCGACGAGGGCGAGGAGCGTCGAGATCATCGCCTCGGTCGCACCGCAGGTCACGGTGAGCATGGTCTCGGGATCGACCGTCATGCCGTACAGCTCGCCGTACGTGCGTGACAGAGCATCGCGCAGCGACTTGGCGCCCCAGGTGATCGCGTACTGGTTGATGTCGGCATCGATCGCGCGCTTCGCGGCGTCTTTCAGCGCCTGCGGCGCCGCGAAGTTCGGGAAGCCCTGTGCGAGGTTGATGCCGCCATGAATAGCGTTGAGGCGCGTCATCTCGCGGATGACGGATTCCGTGAATCCCGCGGTGCGGGCTGCGAGCTTCACGCGCGCGGTGCGCACTAGTACCCCGCCTCGAGGTCGACGCGGTTGAGCAGATCGTCGCCCGACTTGAAGCGGCGGAGGTTCTCGACAAACAGCGCCATCGTGCGCGCGCGCACGTGCGGCGACGAGTTCGAGGAGTGCGGGCTGATCATCACGTTGTCGAGCTTCCACAGCGCGTGGTCGGCTGGTAGCGGCTCCGTGGTGAACGCGTCGAGACCAGCGCCGCCGATCCGTCCGGTACGCAGCGCATCGACGAGTGCGTCCTCGTCCACGATCGCGCCGCGTGCGATGTTCACGATCCACGCGGTCTTTTTCATCCGCGCGATCACTTCCCGCGAGACCGCCCCGCGGGTCGCGCGCGTGAGGGGCGCGGCGATCGCGAGGTAGTCGGCCTCCGCCGCGACATCCTCGAGAAGCTCGGGCGGCACGATGCGCTGGACGCCAGGGACCGGCTCGACACGGCGGCGCACCCCGATCACCCTCATACCCAACGCCGAACCCAGGCGCGCGATCTCCGCCCCGATGCTGCCTATCCCATAAACGACGAGCGTCGCGTCGCGGAGCTCGTCCTGCCGGTGCTCCTTCCAATTGCGTCGCGCCTGCTGATCCCGATAGACGTGCAGACGCTTCGCGGCGGCGAAGATGAACGCCAGCGCGTGCTCCGCGATCTGGATGTCGTACGCGCCACTGTTATTCGTCAGCGTGATCCCCCGCTCGCGGAACTCCGGAACGCCGACGAGGTCCTCGACACCGGCGCCGACGGAGTGGTACCAGCGGAGCTTCGGCGCCGCTTCGAAGAGCTTTCGCACGCGTGAGCCGTTGTTCGTCCCGATCCCGACCTCCGCGTCAGCCGCGCTCGCGAGCTCCGACTCGTCCTTCGGGACAGCGACGTGGTCGTCCGCCAGCAGCTTCGGGAGCTCGTTGGCCATGCCACCGAAGCCCGACCAGACCACGATCTTCGTCACTGGTACACCGCCGGTGCGTCACGCAGCAGCGAGTCCGCGAGCATCGTGCGCTGCAGCAGCGACATGTTCTCCGGCAACGACGCGGGATCGGCGAGCACGACCTCCGGTGTCTCGACCGACGGCGTCGCGTCGCCGCCGGTGATCCGCGCGCGGAAGCAGCAGATGTAGAACTGGTACGGCGACACGCTACCGAACAGCTTGTTGTCGTAGACGCCCACCAGGTGGTCGATCCGCGCCGTGAAACCCGTCTCCTCGTGCAGCTCCCGCAGCGCGTTCTTTGAGGGAGTGTCGCCGACCTCCGCGACGCCACCCGGGAGCGCCCATCGGCCGTTATCCGCGCGCTTGATGAGGACGACCCGTTGCTTGTCGTCGAACGCGGCGACGCTACAACCGACCTTCGGCGTGACCATCCAAAGATCCGGTAGATACGGGCGATCCGGCGTGAAGTCAGCCTCGATCGTCAGCGACGCCAGACCATCGGCGACCGATTCGGCGCGTTTGTAGCGGTCACGGTCGTAGTCGTTCGTGGCGAACTCGAGCCCGGTCTTCGCCAGCGCGGCAAGCTCATGGGCCCAGAAACGGAGCTGTTCGGATGGCTGCATGGGCCTCGCATACTACGCAGGCTTGTCGGCGCTCTCGGGGACGCTTCTCAACGCTCTGACCGTCCTCATCGGCGGACTGCTCGGCACCGCGCTTGGCGACCGTCTGCCGGAGCGTCTGCGCGAGAACGTCGTCCGCGGCGTCGGGCTGTTCACTCTGGCCATGGGCACGAAGTTCGCGATCGACACCTCGAACCTCCTTTACCTGCTCGGCAGCATCCTGCTGGGCGGTGTGATCGGATCGCTGTGGGGCGTCGACCGGCGCCTGAACGACCTCGGCGCGTGGCTGCAGCGCCGCTTCGCCGCGCGCGGCGGTGGCGGCACGGTGGCCGAGGGTTTCGTCACCGCCGCGATCGTGTTTTGCGTCGGCCCGCTCACGTTCCTGGGCTCGATCCAGAACGGCCTCACCGGCGACGCGAGCCTGCTGGCGATCAAGAGCGTGCTCGACGGAATCACCGCGATCGCCCTCGCCGCGACGCTCGGCTGGGGCGTGCTCCTCACGATCCCGGTCATCCTTGTCTATCAGGGCGGCCTGGCCCTCGGCGCGTCCGTTTTCTCCGGCCTGCTGTCGGACCTTCAGCTGCGGGAGATGAGCGCGGTCGGCGGCTTGCTCATCATCGGTGTGGGTCTCAAACTTCTCAGCATCCGCGACGTGAAGGTCGCGGATTACCTGCCCGCGATCCTCGTCGCGCCGCTCCTGGTGGCGGCGGTCGTTCGCATCAAGGAGGCGCTCGCCCTATGAAGATCATCGAGCTACGCAGCGACACGTTCACCAAGCCGACGCCGGCGATGCGCCGCGCGATGGCCGACGCCGAGGTCGGCGACGACCAGTACGGCGAGGACCCGACCGTCAACAAGCTCGAGAAGCGCGCGGCCGACGCCGTCGGCAAGGAGGCCGGCCTGTACGTCGCGAGCGGCATGCTCGGCAACCTCTGCGGCGTCCTGTCGCAGACGCAGCGCGGCGACGAGGTGATCCTTGGCGATCTCGCGCACATCTATCAGAACGAGATGGACGCCGCGTTCGTCCTTGGCGGCATCGTGCCGCGCCTGGTGCCGAACCGCGACGGCCTGCCGTCGCTCGACGACATCAAGACGGCGATCCGACCCCAGGGGATGCACGCGCACACCGCGCTCATCTGCATCGAGAACTCACACAACAACTGCGGCGGGACCGTCATCACCGCGGCGCAGACGAATGCGATCGGCGAGCTCGCGCATGAGCGTGGGCTCAGAGTGCACCTCGACGGCGCACGGATCTTCAACGCCGCCGCCGCGCTGGGCGTCGATGCGAAGACGCTCACGCAGGGCGTCGACACGGTGCAGTTCTGCTTCTCGAAGGGGCTCGCAGCGCCCGTCGGCTCGATCGTCTGCGGCGACGGCGAGACCATCGCGAAGGCGCGCCGCGTGCGGAAGCTGCTCGGCGGGGCGATGCGCCAGGCGGGCGTCATCGCCGCGGCGGCGCTCGTCGCGCTCGAGGAGATGCGGGACCGCCTGGTCGAGGATCACCGCAACGCGAAGGCCCTCGCGAACGGCCTCGCGCAGATCGAGGGCATCCGGGTGGACGCGACGAAGGTGGTCACGAACATCGTGGGGTTCGAGATCGATCCGAAGTGGATGGAGACCGGCGCGTTCCAGAAGGCGGCCGCGGAGCGCGGCCTGCGGATCTCGCGCTACCTGGGGAACTCGCCGCGCCTGCGGGCTGTCACGCACAACGATGTGACCGCGGCGGATATCGATGCTGCGCTCGAGATCGCGAGGGCCGTGCTCCGGGAGACGAGAGCGCCGGCCCTCAGCGCGTAACTACTTCTTGTCGGCCTTGTCGGCCTTGTCGGCCTTGTCCTTGTCCTTACCCTTGCCGCCAGCCGAGCTGGTCGCCGAGGCGTCAGCGGTCACGGTCGTCTGCTTCGTGAAGGAGCCCGTGAGCGCCGGGGACGAGAAGCTGACTCGGAGCGTGTAGTCGCCCGGCGCGAAGCCGCGCGTGTCGAGGTTGACGTGGTAGTCGCTGCCGTTCCAGCGGATCTCACCGTAGGTGTGGCCGACGAGCACCGCGCCCGAGGCGCTGAGGACGTCCACGCGGACCGTCGTGTCCAGGACGGGTGTGCCGTCGGCGCGGTAGACCGAGAACTTGACCGGCAGCAGCCGACCGACGGTGAACGAGCTGTCGACGGGCTCGTGCCACTGGAAGCTGTACTTGCGGACGTTGACGGTCAGCGTCGCCGAGCCGGTGTCGCCCTCGCTGTCGGTGACCGCGACGACGACGGTGTATGTGCCGGCGGTGCCGTAGGTGTGATCGAGGACGAACGCATTTCCCGAGAGCGCGAGCGCGCGACCGCCTGAGCCGTCGCCGTAGTTCACGGTGGCCCAGTAGGTCTCGGTCGTGCCGGGGTCGCTGAAGGTGCCGGACCGGTGGAGCGTCGAGTCGAAGGCGAGATCGACCGCGCCGCCGAGATTGACGGTCGGCGCGACGTTGGTCACGGTGACGCGGAACGAGCCGCTGCCCGACGCGCCGGCGTCATCGGTGACGACGACGCTGACCACGTAGGCGCCGGGCTCGAAGAGATGCTCGAGCGTGAAGGTCTTGTTCGCCGCGAGCGTGAGCGGAGCAGCGGCCGAGCCGTCGCCGTAGCTCACGGTCCCCGTCCAGGAGGTCGAGGCGTCCTCGTCGGCGAAGCCGGCGAGGCGCGAGAGCTTGACGCCCTCCGTGAGGCTCTGGTCGGGGCCGAGCGCCAGCACCGGCGCTTCGTTGGTGCGCATGTCGTGCACGTAGAGCTGGGCGCCGGTGCTCGTCGGCGACGTCACCAGGTTCGAGGCGGACGATCCGAAGAGGGCGAGGCGGCCGTCGGACGAGACCGACGCGCCAGTGCTCGCCGCGTTGGCCTGCTGGCCGGCGTCGTTCTGCGACACCAGGCTGAGGGCCTCCGTCACGCGGTCGTACAGGAAGACGTCGAAGGTGGCGTTCGCGTCGCCCGCCACGAACTTGTCGTCGATCGAGTGGAAGCCGACCCAGCGGCCGTCAGCGGAGATCGAAGCGCCGCGGCTGTCGGACGCGAATGTGTTGTTGGAGAGCGACGCGAGGACCGTCGTACCGAGGGTGCGGTCACGCAGGAAGACATCCCACGAGAACGCGCCGTCGCGGTCGCGCGAGTCGAGCTGCGCCTGGGTCTCGAACACGACGTAGTGGCCGTCGAACGAGAGTGCCGGCGCGGTGGACGCCTTCGCCGCGAAGATCGCACCCGAGGTCGTCACCGACTCGAGCGTCGT
>JBDTMY010000004.1:0-4169 GCA_039934015.1 Chloroflexota bacterium
CAGAACGTCTTCAACTACACCTTCGAGCGGCAGGACCTGCTGCACACCTACGAGAAGCCGACGTTCGAGACGCCCGCCTATGTGCTCGGCTCGGACGAGATCGGTCGCAGCCAGGTCGTGCGGCTGCTCTACGGCGGGCGCGTGTCACTCGCGGTCGGGTTCGTTGCTGCGCTCGTGAACCTCACCGTCGGCGTGGTGATCGGCCTTGCCGCGGGATATATGCGTGGCCGAGTCGACGACGTGTTCACCTGGTTCGTGACGACGCTCAACTCGATCCCGACGATCTTTCTGCTGCTCATCTTCGCCGCGCTCTGGGAGCCGGGCCCGGCTCAGCTGACGCTGGTGATCGGCCTGCTGTTCTGGACGGGCATATCGCTCTTCGTGCGGGGTCAGACCTTCGCGCTCCGCGAGCGGGAGTTCGTGGTGGCGGCGAAGACCATCGGTGCACGGGACCGCCGCATCATGTTCAAGCACATCCTTCCCAACATCCTGCCGCTCATCATCGTGCTCGCTGCGATCGATATCGGCGCGATCATCCTGGTCGAGTCCGCACTCTCGTACCTTGGCCTGGGCATCCTGCCGCCGACGCCCTCCTGGGGGAATCTGCTCACCAATGCCACAAGCTATTTCGTTCGTGCGTGGTGGCTGGTCGCGTCGCCCGGCGCGATGATCTTCCTCACCGTGCTGTGCCTGTATCTGATCGGCGACGGGCTGCGCGACGCGCTCGACCCGCGCCTCAAAGCGGAGAAGTGATCAACTAGAGGCGCATGCTCGTGCGCCTGGCCCTCGCCGCTGCCATCCTCGCGCTCGCCGGGTGCCAGGCCGCCCCGACGCTGGGCGCGTCGACACCGCCGCCGACGCCGGCCGGAGGCGTGGACCTTGGAGGCGCCTTCCGCGTCGCGCTCACGGCCGACGCCACGACCTTGGACCCGTGGAACGCGGGCGACGCGAACACCATGCTCGTCACGCGGCAGGTCTTCGAGACGCTCGTGGACTACGAGACGGGCGGCTTCAAGATCGTCCCGAAGCTGGCGGAGAGCTGGACGGTCTCGGCCGACGGCCGGTCGTGGACTTTCGTGCTGCGGCGGGGCGTGAAGTTCCACGACGGCACCGACCTCGATGCCGCGGCGGTCGCGCTGAACTTCGACCGCGCCCGTCTATCGGCGCACCCGCTGCGCGGCGCCGCCGGTGCAGATCGCTTTCGCGCCTATGCGTCGCTGCTCGAGGGTTTCGATGAGGCGTCGGTGATCGCGCGGGTGGAGGCGAAGGATCCCGCGACCGTCGTCATCACGACGAGGGTGCCGTTCGGGCCGCTGCTCGCGGACCTCGCGACGCCGGCCTTCGCGATCGTGAGCGCGAAGTCGTTGCGCGACGATCCGGCGGCCTGGTCCGCGCCGCTATCCGCCGGCGCGTCCGGGACCGGCCCGTTCGTCTTCCGGCCGGGCGCGTGGCAGGCCGGTCAGCAGATCACGCTCGAGCGCAACGCGACGTACTGGATGAAGGACCTCAGCGGCGCGTCGCTGCCCTACGCCGATCGCGTGGTATTCCGCGTGATCAAGGATGAGACGTCCCGCATCGCGGAGCTGCGCGGCGGCGGTGTCGATGTCGTCCGCGACGTCACCGCGTCCGCGCTCCCGACGGTGAAGGCCGATCCGAATCTGCAGGTGATCACGCGGGCCGCCGCCGGCGTCACCTTTCTGGGCATCGCCGCCACGACGGCCCCGTTCGACAAGGTCGAGGTGCGCCGCGCGATCGCGATGGCGATCGACAAGCCGCTCCTCGCGACCGCGCTCTTCAGTGGGATCGGGCGGCCCGCATCGCAGCTACTCGCGCCGGGGATGCTCGGATACGACGACAGCGTGGTCGAGTTCCACCGCTACGACACCGCGGCCGCCAAACGCCTGCTCGCCGACGCGGGGCTGCCGAGTCCTTTCGCGACCGAGCTCTGGTATCCGACGACCTGGCGCCCTCACCACCCCGATCCGAGGCGGGTGGCCGAGAGCGTCGCCGCGGATCTCGCGAAGATCGGGATCGCGGCGACGGTGCGCGCTGCGGAGCCGGTGGCGTATCGCGCCGACATCCGCGCGGACCGGCTGCCGCTGTGGATCGGCGAAGCGGTGGGGGAGGGCGCCGATCCGGACGCCCTCTTCGCCGACGGCGGAGCCTGGGCCGGCGACGTCGTTCGCGAGCTCCTCCGCCGCGCTCGCTACGACGCCGACGCGAGCAAGCGGACCGAGCTGTACAAGCAGGCCTCGAAGCTCATCCAGCAGGACGCGGCGCGGGTCCCGCTCATCTACGTCGATTCGCTGGTCGCCGCGACGAAGAAGGTGCGCGGGCTTTCGCCACACCCGATCGGCGTGGAGCCGTACACGCTGATCCGGTTCGGTAGGTGACGAACGCGACACTTCGCGCGCTCGGGCCTGGTCTAGGCTGGGTCACATGATGGGTATGGGCGGTCCGGGCGGGATGCACGTCTTCATGTGGGGATCCAGCGGACGCGGCGAAGGCAAGCGCCCATCGCTCTCGATGTATCGGCGCCTGCTCCAGTACGTCGGACCGTACAAATGGAACCTCGTTTTCGCCGCCGTCCTGCTCGTGGTCTCGACGGCGCTCGGACTCATCTGGCCGCAGGTCGTTCAGCGCGTGATCGATCTCGGCCTTCAGGATGAGGGCTTTCTCGACGTGCTCATCGTCGGGCTGGTCCTGGTGCTCCTCGTGCGCGCGGTGCTCGACGGTCTCCGCCAGTTCGTGATGGCGTACACCGGGGAACGGGTCATCTTCGATCTTCGCATGTCCATCGTCCGGCACATGCAGTCCCTGTCGCTCTCGTTCTTCAACCGCCGCAAGACCGGCGAGCTGATGTCGCACGTGACCAGCGATGCGACGCTCGTCCACGGCGTCGTCACGCAAACGATCATCCAGGTCCTGGGGCAGGTCCTCACGCTGATCGGCGGCGTTGCGGTGATCTTCCTGATGAACTGGCGGCTCGCCCTCCTCACGCTCGTCGTCGCTCCGCCGATCGCGATCCTCGGCCAACGGATGGGCCGCCGGATCCGCGACATCTCGCGCGAGGCGCAGGACGCGCAGGGCGAGGCGGTCGGGGTGCTGCAGGAGGCGATCGCGGAGGTCCGCGTCGTTCAGGCCTTCACGCGCGAGGAGTACGAGGCCGCGCGGTTCCACGAGAAGCTGCTGTTCACGTTCAACAAGACGATCGAGCGAGCGCGCATCGCCGCGACGATGTTCCCGATCATCGGCTTCCTCGGCTTCTTCTCGTCGATCATCGTGCTCTGGTATGGGGGGCACGAGGTCGCCCGCGGCGAGATGACGGCGGGCATGCTCGTCGCGTTCCTCCTGTACATGAACATGGTCGCCGGCCCGGTCGGGATGCTCGCCAGCCAGTGGACGCAGGTGCAGCAGGCTTTCGGAGCGGCGGATCGGATCTTCGCGCTGCTCGACACCGCGCCGGAGATCCAGGATCGGCCCGGCGCCGGAGCGCTGCCGCCGGTGCGCGGGAAGATCGCCTTCGAGGATGTCGGCTTCCGGTACGGCGTCGCGGGTCCGGAGCCGATGGTCCTGGACGGGGTCACGACGACGTTCCAGCCGGGGGAGACGACGGCACTCGTCGGCCCGTCCGGCGCGGGGAAGACCACCCTGGTGAATCTCGTGGGCCGCTTCTACGACCCGGTGAGCGGGCGGATCGTCGTCGACGGCCACGATCTGCGCGACGTGACCATCCGATCGCTGCGCGAGCAGATCGCCGTGGTGCCTCAGGAGCCGATCCTCTTCGCCGACACGATCCGCGAGAACATCCGCTACGGGCGCCTCGATGCGACCGATACCGAGATCGACGAGGCCGCGCGCTCCGCGAACGCGACGGAGTTCATCGCGCGTCTCCCGAGCGGGCTCGCGACGATCGTCGGCGAGCGCGGCGTTCGGCTATCCGTCGGTCAGCGCCAGCGGGTCGCGATCGCGCGCGCGCTGCTGCGCGACGCGCCGATCCTGCTGCTCGACGAGGCGACATCTTCTCTCGACAACGAGAGCGAGTACCTGGTGCAGCAGGCGCTGGACCGGCTGATGCGCGGGCGCACCACGATCGTGATCGCGCACCGGTTGTCGACCGTCGAGCGCGCGGACCGCATCCTCGTGCTCGATCACGGCCGCATCGTCGA
>JBDTMY010000005.1:0-13355 GCA_039934015.1 Chloroflexota bacterium
AGCGCATCGCCCATCCGAACGATCGAAGCCTTCTGGATGCGGTTCTCCTGCTGGAGGTAACGCGCCGCGACCGCGTGGCCGGCCTCGTGGTAGGCGATGGCTCGGCGGTCGGCGGCGGACATCGTCAGGATCGGCTGCTTGATACCGAGCATGCGTGCGTCCCGCGCCTGGAGCCAGTCCTTGTAGGTCAGGAACTCGCGACCGGCGTCGTGCGCGACGATGAGGGCCTCGTTGATGATCGTCTTGATGTCGATAGGGGTCCATCCGATCGAGTCGCTGACCATCAGCTCGACGGGCATCTCCGGGTCGTGTGCCTTCAGACGCAGGTAGTGCTGGATGATGTCCCTCCGGCCATCGCCGTCCGGCACATACACCATGAGCTTTCGGTCGAGACGTCCGGCGCGCACGAGCGCGGCATCGAGCACCTCGGGCCGGTTGGTCGCACCGATCACGAAGACGATCGGCTTCGGGGGCACCGGGCCGCGGATGAGGCCGAGCCAGCGCGCGATCTTGTGCTTCATGCGGTCCTCGACGTGCTTCCCGAGGGAGTCCATCTGGTTGAGCATCGTGTTCAGGGCCAGCCCGCGGGCACCCATCATGCCCATCGGACCCATCATTCCCTGCTGCTGGCCACCGGCCATGCCACCCCGCGACAGGCCGACCGAGTCGAGCTCGTCGAGGAAGAGGATGCAGCAGCCCGCCTGTCCAGGTGTGGCGAACTTACGAGCCAGGCCACGCGCCTTGCGAAACAGCGACACCACGATGAGCGCGTCGACGCCCATGAACATGCTCGAGAGGCTCGACGCGTCGACGTAGATGAAGGGCAGATTCGCCTCGGCCGCCATGACGCCCGCGAGGAACGTCTTTCCGGTGCCGGGCGGACCTGCCAGGAGCATTCCTGCGGGCATCTCGCCGCCGCGGTCCTGGAAGCTCTTTACCCCCTTGAGGATGCGCACGAGGCTCTTCGCGTGCTCGAGGAGGTCGGGCTGGCCGCGGTAGTTCTCGAACGAGAGGCCGATCTGCGGCTTGTCCGGGGTGACCGTGTAGGTACGCGGGCGTGACATGAACCACATCAGCGCCCCGAACTGCATGATCATCATGAACGAGTAGAAGAGCAGTAGGACGAGCAGCTGCGGCGCCTGCCCGATCATGTCGAGGATCCCCTGGAAGATGCCGCGGATGCCGTACAGGCCAATGGCACCGCCGACGACGATGAACAGGATCAGTAGCCGTTTCTTGTTGTGATCCAGCACATATGCGGTGGTGCCGAGTGCCGTTTGCATGCTCGCCATCAGTTCACCCCAACGATCTGGTCGCCTGTCAGGCGCAGAACGAATCCGACCATGACGTCCACACCATCGACGGTGCGACCGCCCGCGACGTACGCGGCGAGAACGCGACCGCTCTTCTCCACCGCCCCCACGAACTTCATAGATCGGATCTCGGCCAAAGGTTCGATCGCAGTCTTGAGCTGCGTCAGGACTTCCATGTCCAGCTGGTTGGCGAGCGCCTTGGAGTCGTCGTTCGCCAGAGCGCGCGCGACGTCCGCGCTGACGGCCGGCTCGGCCATCTTCGGCAGGCTCGCGTACGGGTTCGCGTCTGCTCCCCGATCGGTCACGGCGTACACGACGACGCCGGTAACGAGCCCGCCGAGGAACATCGCGAGGATCAGCGCCGCTCGGCCGCGCGGCATCGGCGCGTTCGAGAGCGCGGCGACGCTACTCAACGCGCACCACCTTGCCCCCGACGATCGTGAGAGCAAGCGGGAAGAACTGGTATTGCCCACCGGTGGCTTGGAGCTCCACCGCGTAGATGTGAACGCTCAGCCGGCCCGAGGAACCGCCGCCGAGGTAGGTGACGGAAAGCGGCTTCACCGCGCTCGACTGCTGCGATACGTTCTGCTGTTCGAGCGCGCGCGAGACGACGTCCTGCGCGGGGCGGAGCTGCGAGAGGCTTTCGGACTCGCGCTGGAGGAGAGCGAGCATGTACTTGTGCGCGTCGCTCGATTCGCCGCCCCCGCCGAGGATCCCTGAGTCGACGACCACCGTCGTGGTGAAGGCCGTCCCCACATACCCAACGAGCCCCCCGACGATGAGCATCGCCAGTGCGGTTCGTACGACAGCCGGGAGCAGCTTCAGCCCGAACATCTAGGAAAGTGTACGTGCCGCGCAGGGGCGCGCCGCGGTCGCGACGCGGCCCGTCGCTAGGCGGGGGCTGGAGTCGCGCGGTGGCGCAGGCGGTCCTCCACTTCCTGCCATAGGGACACGATCTGGCTGGCGTTGAAAATCGACGAATAGGTGCCGGAGACGATCCCTACCAGGAGCGCGAGCGCGAAGTTTCGCATCGAAAAGCCGCCGAAGAGGTAGAGCGCCAGCAGGGTCAGGCAAACGGTCAGCGACGTGATCACCGACCTCGCCAGCGTCTGCATGATCGAGAAGTTGATGATCGGGTTGAGCGCCTCGCCGGGGTTCAGGCGGAGGTTCTCGCGGATCCGGTCGAACACGACGATCGTGTCGTGCACGGAGAAGCCGATGATCGTCAGAACCGCGGTGACGAAGAGGCTGTCGATCTCCACGTTGAAGAAGTAGCCGAGGATCGCGAACAGCCCGAGCACGAGGGCTGCGTCATGCAGCAACGAGATGATCGCCGCGAAGCCGTAGCGGAACGCCGCCCAGCCGAAGTTGCGGAACGCGAATGCGATCAGCAGCACGATCATCACCGAGGCCAGCGCGATCGACCGGATCGCGTTGTCGATGAGCTCGCCGCTGAACGACGGGCTCACGACCTGCGGGTTGAAGTCCTTCAGGTTCGCGCCGAACTTCGCGCGGAGGGCGGTCTCGGCGGCGACCTGCTCGGCCACACTCATCTCGAAGGTACGGACCTCGATGCGGCCGCCCTCGGCGACCTGGACGATCGCTTCGCGCCGTCCGAGGCCGGTCATGACCTCGGTGATCTCGGCCACCGCGGGCGCCGAGTCGAACCGGACGTCGAGGAGCGTGCCACCCTTGAACTCGATCCCCGGCTTCAGTCCACCAAGCAGCAGGAAGATGAGGCCGGGAACGATGATCAGGCCGGAGAACGCGAAGTACCACCACTTGTGTTCCACGAACTTCAGCATCAGACGGCCGCCACTGGCGCGCGCGGCGCGGTCCGCGTTTCCGGCGGCTTCTCCTCGACGCCGTACAGGCGCCGGCGCCGGAGCGAATTCACCTCGATCGCCGCGTGCAGCAGCATCTGCGTGACGATCACCGCGGTGAAGAACGAGACGCTGACACCGATCGCGAGGGTCAGGGCGAATCCCTTCACCGTCCCGGTCCCGAACCAGAACAGGATGCCGGCGGTCATGATCGTCGCGAGGTTCGAGTAGAGGATCGACGGGAAGGCCCGCTGGCGGCCCTCTTCGACCGCCGCGCGAAGCGACTTGCCGGTGCGCAGCTCTTCCTTGAGGCGCTCAAAGGTGAGGACGTTGGCGTCGACCGCCATGCCGATCGAGAGGATGAACCCGGCGATGCCCGCCAGGGTCAGCGTCACCGGCACGAGCCGGAAGATCGCGTAGGTCAGCGCCGTGTAATACAGGAGCGCGATCACGGCGATGACGCCGGGCAGCCGGTAGTACGCGATCATGAAGAAGGCGACGAGCAGCAGGCCGATCGCGCCCGCCACGAGACTGCGGTTCACCGAGTCGCGTCCCAGCGTCGGCTCGATACGCGACGACTGGATGACCTCGAGCGGGACCGGCAGCGAGCCCGACTTCAGCTGGATCGCGAGCTCGTTCGCGCTCTTGGTCGTGAAGTTCCCTTCGATGATGCCGACGCCGGAGGTGAACACGGTCTGGATCACCGGAGCGGAGACCTCGCGGCCGTCGAGGGTGATCTGCACGGGCTGGTTGAGGTACTCCTTCGAGATCTGCACCCAGCGATCGCCCGCCGCGCCCGCGAACCCGAAGTGCACCACGGGCTGGGTGCCGTTCTGGAAGGTCACGTAGGAGTCGTTGGGGTTGAGGTCCGCGCCGGTGAGCGGCGGCTCGAGCGACTTGTACTCACCGGGCTTGTCCTTGTTGGGGACCTTGACCTCGAGGAACGCCTGACGCGTGGCCACCTCGTTCGCCTGCGCGAGGTCGTCGATCCCCGGAAGCTCGAGGAGGATCTTGTCCGTGCCGAGGCCCTGTATGACCGGCTCGGAGACGCCGAGGGAGTTGATGCGGTTCTCGATGACCCGGATCGCCTGGTTCTGAAGCTCGGCGTGCGTGGCGTTCGAGCCAGCCGGAAGCTTCTCGTATTGAAGGCGAAGGATGAGCTGCGTGCCGCCCTGCAGGTCGAGCCCGAGGTGGGTCTTGATCTCCTGGTTGACCTGGAAGCCGCCGATCTTCACGCAGACACCCGGGCAGTTGAAGGGGAACGAGAACTGATGCTTCGGGATGTCCACGAAGATCGCCACCACGGCGATGAGCACGACCAGCCAGGAAGTCAGACGCATCTCTTTTGAGCTACTCCTCCAAGCGTGAAAAGGGGCGTGAAAAGAGCGCCACTCGGGCGCTCAGACGTCACGAGTATAGGTGAAGGGCGCGCCGACCGGGCCTAATTGAGGGGCTTTTCGCGCGAGGCGGCGAGCTTCTCGCGCGCCTCACGCATCTCGCGGTCGAATGCTGACTCGTTCGGGTCGCTCGGGGTCGTCGCCGGTAGCGCGGCGGGCGCGGGCTCCGCGACCGGCGTCGGCGTGCTCGCCTGCTTGTCGAGGAACTTGTCGGCCTGCATGAATTCCTCACGGAACTCATCGGAGGTGCGGCGCAGATCGCCGACGACGCGGCCCACGTCGCGCGCCACTTTCGGCAAGCGCTCCGGTCCGAGGACCAGGAGGGCGACGATGAGGACGAGGAGCAGCTCCTCGGGGCCGATACCGAGCATCAGCGGCTCTCCGCCGCGGCGGCGCGCGCCCCGTTCGCCGCATCACGCAGCGCGCGGGCGGCCGCGGCTGCGGCGATCTCGAAGTCCGCACCCGACGACGCGTAGGTGATGGAGCGCGAGGCTGAGGGAAGCACCCCACCGCCGCGCTCGTCGAGCGCGGCGCGGATCGCGGTCTCGGCGTCGCCGCCCTGACTACCGACACCCGGCATGAGAAAGAGGCGATCGGGCGCGAGGTCCCGGACGCGCCGCGCCTCCTCCGGATACGTCGCGCCGACGACGAAGCCGCAGGTGTCCGCTGAGAACGACGCGACGGCCCGCTCGACGACGCGCTCGTACAGCGGTCGCCCGTCCACGACGAGATCCTGCAGATCTCCCGCGCCGGGATTGCTCGTGCGCGCAAGCACGAGCGCGTAGCGGCCGTCGCGGCAGAACGGCTCGATGCTGTCCATGCCCAGGTACGGCGCGACCGTCACCGCGTCGGCGTGGAACGAGTCGAACAGTGCGTCCGCGTACGCAGCGGAGGTATTCGGGACGTCGCCGCGCTTCGCGTCGATGATGACCGGGATGTCATCGGGGATCGCCTGCAGCGCGAGTCCAAGAATGTCAAAGGCCGCGCTCCCGTAGCGCTCGTAGAACGCGAGATTCGGCTTGTAGGCGCACGCGTAGTCGGACGTAGCGCGGATCACCCTCCGGAGAAAGCGCAGCGCGGCCTGTGGACCGGAGCCGAGCATCTCGGGGATGAGGTCGGGTTCGGGATCGAGCCCGACACAGACGATGCTGTCCCGCGCCCGCGACGACTCCGCGAGCTTGGTGAGGAAGGACACGTCGCGACCTATCATAAGGACGCTTCCAGTATTCGAAGGAGGGACCCATGCGTCGTTCACTGCGCGGTCCGCTCGGGTGGGCGCTGGCCGCGGGACTCGTGATCGCCGCCTGTGGCGGCACCGCACCGACAGCGCAAACGAGCCAGGCACCGGCATCAAGCGGTCCACGACTCGGCTCGTTCGACCGTCCGATCATTCTGTCGTTCACGCCGTCGCAGGACACGGGGCGCATCACCGCGAGCGCCAGCGTCATCACCGCTTCGCTCGAGCGCGCGACCGGCCTGAAGTGGAAGGTGAACGTCCCGACGAGCTACGCGGCCACGATCGAGGGCATGTGCTCCGGCGCGGTCGACGTCGCGTTCCTCGCGCCACTTCAGATGACGCTGGCGATCGATCGAGGCTGTGCGTCACCGATCCTCGGCGCGCTCCGAAAAGATGAGACCGGGAAGCCGTCGACGACGTACCAGTCCCAGATCCTCGTCAGCGCGACGAGCGGTATCAACGACCTGAACGGGCTCAAGGGAAAGAAGTTCGCTTACGTCGACGCACTGTCGGCCTCGGGCTACGTCTACCCGATCCTGACGATCAAGACGAAGACGAACAGCGATCCGAAGACGTTCTTCGCGCAGACCATCTTCGCCGGCGGCCACGACAAAGCGGCACTCGCCGTCTACCAGGGCACGGTCGATGGGGCGGCGACCTTCATCGACGTGCGAACGTCACCCGGCATGCCCGCGGACATCATGACGAAGACCAAGGTCATCGACCGCGCTGGCCCGATCCCGAACGACGGCGCCGCCGTCCGCAAGGGATTCCCTGCGGACATCGCGAAGCAGATCCAGACGTCAATGGCCGAGTACTCGCAGAGCGAGACCGGTAAGAAAGCCTTCACGGATCTGTACAGCTGGGACGGGATGCAGATCGTCGACGAGAAGTTCTACGAGCCGATGCGGGAGGCCGCGAAGCTCGCCGGCATCGACCTGCCGGGGCTCGCCGCCGCGACGGCACGACCAGTCGCGACTCCTTCGCCGTCGCCCAGCAAAGCGCCGTAGCCCGCTAGCGCACTCGACTGAGAAGGCCGCCGGTGATCCGGCGGCCTTCTTCGTCGCGGCCGTATCCTGCGCCGGATGCCCACCGTTCTTTCCATCGAGCACCTGACGAAGGTCTATCCCAAGGGAACGCGCGCGCTCGATGACGTGTCCCTCGAGATCTCACGCGGCGAGTTCGTCGTGCTTATCGGTCTCTCGGGCTCGGGGAAATCGACGCTGCTGCGATGTCTCAACGGCCTGGTGGAGCCGAGCGGCGGACGGGTGGTCTTCGATGGTCAGGACGTCACGGCGGCCCGCGGAGCGGAGCTTCGCCGACTACGCCGCCGGATGGGGATGATCTTCCAGCAGTTCAATCTCGTGAAGCGCGCGTCGGTCTTCCAGAACGTGCTCGCGGGACGACTGGGCTATCGCTCGACGTGGCGGACCATCGTGGGCCGTCCCGATCGCGAGGACATCGAGCTCGCGTTCACGAACCTCCAGCGCGTCGGCATCCTCGCCAAGGCGTACGCGCGTGCGGACGCGCTCTCAGGCGGCCAGCAGCAGCGCGTCGGCATCGCTCGAGCGCTCATGCAGCGACCCGACCTCATGCTCGCGGATGAACCGGTGGCGAGCCTCGATCCGGCCACCAGCCACTCGGTCATGAAGTACCTCGAGGAGATCAACCACACAGACGGCATCACCGTGATCTGCTCCTTGCACTTCCTCTCGCTCGCCCGCCGCTACGGCACGCGGGTCATCGCGCTCAAAGACGGCAAGGTCGCGTTCGACGGCAAGCCCCAGGCGATCGACGAGCGCCGCTTCAAGGAGATCTACGGGGAAGACGCGGTCGAGGTCGAGATCGGCGTCGGTAAGACGCAGGCCGAGCTGTTGAGCGAGGCGGAGGCACTGGTGACGGCACCCGACTTCGCAGCGGATCGCTGATGGCCGAGTACTTCCGCGCCCGCAACCTGCCGGTGCCGCCCGAGCTCGAGCGGACGTGGTTGACCGATTGGCGCCGCTGGCTCGCGATCGCCGGCACCGTCGCGGTGCTCTACGTCGGGCTACGCATCACCGACATCGACACCAGCCGCGCGAATCCGGGATACGTCGGGCAGATCCTCGGCCAGCTCCTCACCCCAAAGTGGGATGTGCTGTTCCCTCAGGCCGCGACCATCTGTGAGCCGCCGGTCGTGCCGTGCCCACCAGGTAACTTCTGGGAGGCTGGGCTCGGGCTGATCATCATCACGATCTTCATGGCCGTCGTCGCGACCGCTTTAGCGCTCGTGGTCGCCGTACCGCTTTCGTTCCTCGGCGCGCGCAACGTCATGACTGGTAACCCTCTCGCCACCGCTATCTACGCCGGCGTCCGCGTGATGTTCACCGTCGTTCGATCGATCGACATCCTGATCGTCTGCATCGTCGGTGTCGTGCTCTTCAGCATCGGTAACGCGGCTGGCGTCTTCGCGATCGCGTTCCACAACATCGGGGTCATGGGCAAGCTCTACTCCGAAGCGATCGAGGGCATCGACGCGGGTCCGATCGAGGCGATCACGGCGACAGGAGCCAACCGCTTCCAGGTGATCTGGACCGCGGTGTTGCCGCAGATCGTCAACCCATTCATCTCTCTCACGATCTACCGGCTCGACACGAATGTGCGCCTCGCTCCGGTGATCGGGCTGGTCGGCGCCGGCGGCATCGGCGTCTTGCTCTTCCAATACATGAACCTCCTCCGTTACCACGAGGCCGGGGCGATCATCTTCTTGATCGTCCTCACTGTGGTCGTGATGGACTTCCTCTCGGCACAGGTCCGCAAGCGTCTGGCCTAGCTAGCGGCCCCAGGCCGGCCGGCTGTCTCCGTCGATGCCTTCGCCGCGCGTGAGCTTCACCGCCACTTTGGGCGTGCCGCCGGTGAGTGCCTCCGTAACGTCCATCACGTAGAGGTCGATGACTCCTCCGCTCTCGCGCAGGAACGCGATCTGCTTGCCGTCCGGCGAGAACACGCTGTTCCAGCTCTTGCCATCGCTGGTCAGCGCCACGTCCTGCCCGGTCTTCACTTCCACCGCGTGCACGTCGTTGCGGCCGTCGTGTCGCAGCGTGAATGTGATCCACGCACCGTCCGGCGAGTACGACGGCCGATACGCTTCGCCCGTCGCTCCCTTGACCGTGAGCGGCAGCGCCGCGCGGCCGTCCGACGGGACGAGCAGGATGCGTGGCTCGCCCTGCGTGTACGACGTCACCGCGATGGTCTTGCCGTCCGGCGACCACGCGGGGTCGGCGAGGAACGAACCCTGTGACAGCAGCAGCGCGCGCTTGCCCGTGAGCGCGTCGAAGACCTCGAGGTCGGATGCCCCGTTGACGGCGGCGTCGGTGGTGACGGCGAACTGCTTCGCGTCGGGTGACAGCGCCGGGCCGGTCAGCCACGCGACGATATGGGAGCCCGCCGGCGACGACACGAGAAGTCCGGTGAGCACGATGGACTCCGCGCCACCGCCCGCGTCCTTCTTGACGATGTCCGTGTACCGGAGGATCGCGGGTGTGATCTGGCCATCGACGATGCGCTTTCCGTTGATCGCTTCCGAGCGTACGAACAGCAGCGTGCGTCCGTCCTCCGACAGATTCGGCTGTATCGAGCGCGCGTCCGACGTCACGCTCACGTACTTCCCGTCGCGCAGGACGTAGACGTCGCCGCGCAGCGCGAACGCGATCGTGCCCTGGGTCTGCGGCGCCGGGACCGCGCTCACGGGCTTCGTCGGTGTCGGGGTCGGCGAGCCGGCCGGTAGGACGAGCGGCGCCGCGCGGGAGCCGAGCACCCCGTAGCCGACCACGAGCGCGATGGCGATCGCACCGAAAGCGAGCTCGCGCGCATGGCGCCTCACGCCAGCACCGCGATGCGCTCGATCTCAGCCTCGAGGTCATGTCCATTCCGCAGCTCGACGAAGCGCGCCGGTGGCTCGAAGCCTCGCGCGCGCATGCGCTCGTAGACACCGAGGTCCGCATCCGAGTGGTCACCGTCCGCGCGGGCCACGACGCGCGCCGCCAGGCGAGCGCGAGCGTCCGCGTCGTCGGCGACGACGAGCACGTGCAGGAGCGCCACGCCGCGCCGGGCTGCGACGTCCTCCATCGGCGCGCGGTAGCGCGCAATGAGGTTCGTCGCGTCGACAACGACCGCGTGTCCCTCCGTGAGCAGCTCGTCGACAAGCGCCGCCGCGACCGCGAACACGGCGCGATTCTCCTCGGCGCCGTACGTCGCCGCGACGAAGAGCCGGCTGCGGAGCTGGTCGCTCGCCACGTGCGCCGCGCCGAGTCGGGCGGCGAGAAGCCGGGCGCAGTGCGTCTTGCCCGCACCGGGGAAGCCCATGAGCATCACGAGCGCGGGGCGACCTATCGGGAGCGCCGGCGCGCCGATCTCCGTCCGAAGCTGCGCGACGAGCTCCCGGGTGTGCGCCGCCAGTGCGCGTGTCTGCCCGAGCGCGGCGCGACGCGAACCGCGGACGGGCCGTGCCGGACGCGTCACGCCGCGAAGCCGAGCTCGCGGAGCGCTTCGCGCGCCACTTCAGCCTCGTTCCAGGGTCGCTTCTCTTCGCCGACGATGATCGAGCCCTCGTGGCCCTTGCCCGCCAGCAGCACCGTGTCTCCGGGCTGGGCGCGGCGCATCGCCTCGCGCACCGCCTCGCGTCGGTCGTCGATCACGACGTAGTCCTTCCCCGGTTGCTTCCCCATCGCCGTCGCGCCGGCTTCGATCTCGGCGAGTATCGCTGCCGGATCCTCCAGCCGCGGATCCTCCTGGGTGATGATGAAGAAGTCGGCGTGCTTCGCCGCGATCTCCGCCAGGCGTGGTCGCTTCGTTCGGTCTCGCTCACCGGCGCTGCCGAACACCGCGAAGAGATGACCCTTGGTCAGCGGACGCAGCAGCGCGAGCACCTTGTCCAGCGACTCGGGCGTGTGCGCGTAATCGACGATCACGCTGAACGGCTGGCCGCGGTCGACGCGCTCCATGCGGCCACGCACCGGCTTCGCGTGCTGCAGCGCGTCGCGAGCCTTCGCGAGTGGCACCCCGGCGGCGAGGCCCGCGGCAATGGCCGCGAGCGCGTTGTGGACGTTGAAGCGACCGACGAGCGGCAGCAGGAATTCCACCCTTTCGCCGAGAGCCTCGACCCGCAGGCGCGAGCCGCTCGCGTCGGCGGCAAGAACGGTCCCCTGCACGTCGGCATGCGCATCGATCCCGTACGTGATCACCTTCGCGCCGGCCGCGCGACCGACGAGGTATTGCCAGTGCGGGTCGTCGGCGTTGAGCACCGCGGTCTTCGGCACGCCCTTGTCCGTCCCCTGGCCGAGCATGTCGAAGAGGATGCCCTTCGCCTCCAGGTAGCTCTGGAGCGTGCCGTGGAAGTCGAGGTGCTCCGGCGAGAGATTCGTGAAGACCGCGATGTCCACCTCGGTACCGCGAAGCTTGCGTAGCGCGAGCGCGTGGGACGTCGCCTCCAGCACACCCCACGTCCCGCCCGCCACGAGCAGCTCGGCGAAGAACTCCTGGATCTCGACCGCCTCCTGCGTGCTCTGCCGGGTGTCGTTCGCGGAGAGATGGTCGGCGATCTTGAAGTCGACGGTCGTCGCGAACCCGGTGCGCTCTCCGCCCGCCTCGAGCACCTCGGACACGAGATGCACGGTCGTCGTCTTCCCGTTGGTGCCGGTCACGCCGACCAGCTTCAACTTTCGCGTCGGGTGCTCGAAGACCTCGGCCGCGAGATCGGCCAGCGCCGCTCGGCTGTCCGCGACCACCGCGACCGGGACCTTGGACCGCAGCTTCCGCTGCGCGACGACGGCGACCGCGCCGCGCTTCACCGCTTCGCTTGCGAACTCGTGCCCGTCACGATGGAAACCTTCGATCGCGACGAAGAGCGATCCCGGCGCGACCTTACGCGAGTCGTACGTGATCGCGCGGACGTCCAGGTCCTCGGCGCCCGCGGGCACCGGGATGTTCGCGCTCGCCAGGAGCGGGCCGAGCTTCACGCGGACTACCGCCGAACGCGCGCGACCAGGCGCAGCGCGGTCGTGTAGACCGGTTCCGCGAGAAGGTACGCGCGGTACGCGAGCGGACGCGGTACGGCGTCGTGCGCGCCGACCCAGCGGCGCACCTTTCCACCGAAGCCGCGTTTGAAGAGATACGGCCCGTACATCGGATCGTCCTTTCGCTCGACGTCGGTGGGTATCCCACCGAAGTCGAACCGCTTCGCGCCCTCCCGCTTTCCACCGATGATGCACTCCCAGAGCAGCGCGTACGCGGCGTGGCTCTTGCGCGCGGCATCGTTGGTCGCGCCGGTCTGATAGACGACTCGCTCACCGCAGCGCCAGGTCATCGCCCCGGCGACCGGGGTGTCCTCGACGTAGGCGAGGCGAAGCGTCGCGAGGCGCGCGTCGATCAGCGCGCGCCACACCGAGCGGTAGTAGTCCCAGGTACGCGTGATGAATTCCGCGCGGCGTCCGGTAAGCGCGTACAGGTCGTAGAAGGCGCGGAGTCGCGCGTCGTCGCTCACCTCGCTCACGGTCACGCCACGCTTCGGGCCCTGTCTCACGCTCCAGCGGGTGTCCTTGTCCATCGCGGCGAGGAGGGCGTCCTCGTCGGGCCCGAGATCGAGCTCGAGCGTCGCGAGCACCGGCTGGATGTCCTGCGCCGAGCGCGCGAAGTGCGCCGCGCGCAGCGCCTCGCCGGCGAACTCGACATCGAGCTCGGGATCCACTTTCAGGAAGACGGCGCGCCGCTCGCGCGCGAGATCGGCGAGTCGCGTGAGGGCGCGGCGCAGACCGGCGCTGTCGCCCGGCGCGACGATGGGACCGCGCGGCACGTACGCGATGCGCTGCCCGAGGGGCGAGTCCCGCCAGAGCACGAGCGCGAGGGGCAGCTCGTCACCGATGCGCACGTACTCCGCCCGCCATCCCTGTCGCTCACGCACCGCCGCCCACACCGACGACTGCATCACGTGGCCCCCTGGCGAGCGCGCCGCGGCATCGTCCCAGCCCTGTGGAGCGTCCATCAGGCGGCCGAGCGCGCGAGACGCCGACGCCCGCCGAGCTGCCACAACGGATAGAGCATCGGGCGGACAGGCGTCTCGAGCGCGCCGATCCACTCCACGACCTCGCCGCCGTAGCCGAGCTTGAAGTTTTCCACGCCGGCCAGCGGATCGTCGGCACCCTCGGCGAGCCCGCACATGTCGTAGCGGCGGACCCCCAGCTGGCGCATGCGCAGCATCGCGCGCCATTTGAGCAGATAGAAGGGACGAGCCTCGGCGTGCGCTCCGCTCCAGCCGCCGTACAGCTCCCACGCGCGATCGGACATCCGCACGAGGAGGAGCGCGCCCGCGTCCTCGTCCCCCACGCGCGCGAGCATGAGGAGCGCCCGGTCGCCGAACGCGGCGAGCAGCCGCTCGAAGTAGTCGCGCGAGTGGGTCGCGAACCGATCGCGCTCCGCGACGGCGCCGAGCACCTTCAAGAAGCGGTCGAGGTCGCGCGTCTCCTCGGTGACGACCGCCGCGCGCTCCGCTTTGTGGATGTATTGCCGGGTCTTCTTGCGCATCGCCGCGAAGAGCTCCTCGTCGCTCTTC
>JBDTMY010000006.1:0-11201 GCA_039934015.1 Chloroflexota bacterium
CCCAGATTGCCCGTGATTTCGAGTTTGAGTTTGGAAATGAACCGCCTCCGCAAGCTTCTCGACCTCACCTCGTGGCGGCGGCCGATCCTCGCGCCCCCGGAGGTCGCAGCCGACGCCGCCCTGGCGATGACGGTCAGTGGTGAGCGCGGACGGTCGATCCTGGAGCTCGCGCTCACGGCCGGGCGGCCTGCGGTCACGACCGAGGTCGTGATGCGTCACCTGGACGACCCGGGCGTTTCGAGCGCAGCGCGCACCGCCGCCGTCGACGTGCTCGGGCTGGTCGGCACGATGCAGGCACGGGACATTCTCACGCGACTCGCGAAGCGCAACGACGATGTCGGCCGCTCCGCCGCGAAGCTGTCATCGCGCACGGGATCGAACATCTCGCTCAGCGAACGCGAGGTCGAGGTGCTGTCGCTCGCTGCGGACGGACTCACGAATCGTCAGATCGCCGAGCGGCTCTACCTGAGCCAGCACACCGTGGCGCGTCACCTCGCGAACGCGCGAGCGAAGCTTGGAGCATCGAATCGCGCTGAGGCTGCAGTGCGGCTCGAGCAATCGCGGGACCCCTGATTTGCGGACCAGCGTGAAATGGAAAAAAGGGAGTCTGTCGAAGACTCCCTCTTTTCATGCTTACGCCGGGCCGATGTGGCTACGAGATCGCCATCCAAGTGACGATGACCAGCAGCCCTGTGGTGAACGCGGCAACCGCCAGGGTGATCATCGTGAGCACTCGTCGCTCACGGCGCCACCGCTCCGGGACGAACCTGGGTCCGAAGACGACGATCCCGGTCACAAGGATCGTGATGGCGAGCGCCAGCGGCCAGCTAGAAGACACAGACGTAGCGCCCATACGACGGCATGAAGTTGTCGACCCACCAGAGGAAGGCGGAGCCGGTCGTCATCAGGGAGACGCCGATGGCGCCGAGCACCGCTCCGGCAGGCAGACCAAAGATCGTCGCGCTGACGAATGCTCCGACGATCGAGAAGGCTCCGCCGGAAATGATCACGTACCAGGCGAAAGCCTGGAACGCCCACTTCGGGATGTATCCGCAGTAGCTGGCGACCCTCGCAGCGAGGCCTGGGCCCTTGCTCGCCTTTTGCCCAACGGTCGGGCGCAAGTGCTTGTCGACGCTCGCGAGACTGTCGTTCAATCGGCTGAAGATACCTCGCAGCATCTCACGATCCCTGCCAATGACTTTGGGGTCGATGACGAACAAACCATCTGAGTCGATCGTGACATGCGCGCGGACGAGCTCGATGACCGCCTGCTGCCGTTGCTCACTGATACCGGCGCCCGCCTGGGCCGCAGTGACGTTCGAGAGACACACGACGGAAAGCGCGACGAGGAATGTGACTAGCTTGCGCATGGTGCCCTCCATTTCGCGGGGGAGCCTGCGCGCGTACGGGCCTGGCTCACATCCTCAGAAGTGACCAATCGCGGTTGACCATCGCGACAGGCGGTGTGGTGGCTAGAGGCGCTCGTAACGAGCCACGTCGAGCACGAAGACGGTGGCTCCGCCGAAAGTGACCTCCACGGGGTAGGGCATGTAGAACTCGCCCGGCTCCATGATCGGAGGCATCGGGCTGATGTGCTGGGTCCGGGCGTGGCAGGTCTCGCGGATCGTCGCGATGACGTCCTCGACCTGGGCCTCCTCGACGCCGACCATGATCGAGGCGTTGCTCGTCTTGAGGAAACCGCCCTGCGAGTGAAGGCGCGTGACGCGGTACTCCTTGTCGGTCAGGGCATCGACGAGGGCTCCGGCGTCCTCCGGGTGGACGATCGCGACCACGAGCTTCATCCCGGCGGGACTATACCCTCGCGCCCCCGTTACGCCGGGGCGCCGAGCAGCGCGTCGACCTCGCGGCGGATGTCGGCCGCCACCGCCGCCTCGTCGCGATCGGCCGGAATGACGACGAATCGGCGCGGCTCCGCGGCCGCCAGGCGCAGGTACGCGTCACGGACGCGGACGTGGAGCTCCGTCGAATCGGCCTCGAACCGGTCCCACCGAGCCTCGGCCTGCCAGCCGGACCGCGCCAGGCCGACGCCGACAGGTACGTCGAGCAGGAAGGTCCGATCCGGCACGAGCGTCCCGACGGCGAGAGCGGTGACCCCGCGGATCGCCTCCAGGGGCACCCCCTGACCGTGACCCTGGTAGACGACGGTCGAGTCGAAGAAGCGGTCGGCGATGACGATGCGCCCCGCATCGAGCGCAGGCTGAATGACCTCGCGCACGAGCTGCGCCCGCGCGCTGCTGAACAGAAGGACCTGCGCCTCCGGGCTCAGCGGGATCTCGCGCGCGTGCAGCAGGATGTCCCGGATCCGCTCGCCGGCCGCGGTGCCGCCGGGCTCGCGCGTCAGAACGACGTCGCGACCGCGCTCGGTCAGGGCCTCCGAAAGCCGGCGCGCCTGGAGCGATTTGCCCGAGCCCTCGCCTCCTTCAAATGAGAGGAAGAGGCCGCGCTTCACCGATAGATCTGCACGCGGCGAACGGGCTCGTGGCCCGTCGAGCGCGACGAAAGGCTGGCGCGCTCCGCGAGCTCGTGCTGCAGCCGCCGCACATACGCGTTCTGCGGCGCGAGCTCCATCTCGTCGCTCTGGCCTCCCGCCACCGCCTCGATCGCCTCGCGCGCTTCCTCCAGGGCCTGATCCTCGGGACCGCGGCGCAGATCGATGACGCTGGCGAGCGCGCTGGCGATCTGGCTCGAGGAGTTGCTCCGCGCGATGTAGATCGGGATCCCCGACGACTCGGCATTCCGCAGGCGCGGCGTCTTGCGCCGGTAGTAGTTCTTGAGCGTCAGGACGACATCGGCGTCCTCAGGCTCGCGAACGATCGCGACGGGCATCCCGAGACCGCGAGCCGCGTCCTCGACGCGCGACCATGAAAGGCCGAACGGGTACACCTTGATCGTCTCGCGCATACCGTCGTCCACCGGCAGGCGCGGCGTACTGCGGCGCTCGACCGCATCCGCCGGGGCGCGCGTTGGCGTCTGCGTCTTGCGCGCGATCTCACCGCCCTCGGTGCGCTCCCGGATCTCCGGAGCGACCGGCATACCGAGAAGGACCGCATCGACCGTTTGGGACACGTCGTTGTAGATGGCGACCCGCTGATACGCCTGGATCTCGACGAGCACCTGGAACGTCGGGGGCGCCTTGCGCTCGAGGACCGACTTCTGCGTGCCGCGGCGTCGCGCTTCCTCATCCGACAGGGTCACGGTCTGGATCCCACCGACGAGATCGGTGAGCGTCGGGTTGAGCATGAGGTTCTCGAGGGTGTTCCCGTGAGCGGTCGCGATGAGCTGCACGCCGCGCTCGGCGATCGTGCGCGCGGCCGCCGCCTCCTGTTCGGTCCCGATCTCGTCGATGACGACGACCTCAGGCATGTGGTTCTCGACCGCCTCGATCATCACCGCGTGCTGCAGTGACGGCGTGGGCACCTGCATGCGCCTCGCGCGGCCGATCCCGGGATGCGGGATGTCACCATCGCCGGCGATCTCGTTCGAGGTGTCGACGATCACGACGCGTTTCGCGAGATCGTCGGCGAGCACACGTGCGACCTCGCGCAGCATGGTGGTCTTGCCAACACCCGGTCGGCCGAGAAGCAGGATGCTCTTCCCTGACTCGACGATGTCGCGGATGATCTCGACGGTGCCGTAGACCGCGCGTCCGACGCGGAGCGTGAGGCCGACGACCTTGCCTGCGCGGTTCCGCAGCGCGCTGATGCGGTGCAGCGTTCGTTCGATACCCGCGCGGTTGTCGCCGCCGAACTGGCCGATGTGCGAGATGACATACGCGAGGTCTTCGGCGGACACCTCGCGCTGCGACAGGTATTCCTCGCGGCCGGCGAAGCGCGCCTCAGGGAGACGTCCGAGATCCATCACGATCTCGAGCAGGCCCTCCAGCCCGTCCAGCGCGCGCACGCGCTGGGTAAGGTCGGGTGGGAGTCCCCGGAGCAGCGCCTCGAGCTCGTCGCTCTGCTGCATTCGCCTTAAAGCATATCGACCTGCGTTCGGACCGGCCCGGCTCAGGGGAGGGCCCCTGTCAGCGAGCGCAGCGAGCGTGCCGCCCGGTCGTGCCCCTTTAGCGCACCACCGCCGGCGCGAGCGCGGGCTCTTCGACACGGATCGCGAGCTCTTTGACGAAGAGCATCGCCGTCGCCGTCTCGCGGAAGCCCTCCGCCAGCAGCGCGCGCGCCACGTGCTCCTCATACGAGCGAACGGGTGACGCGTTCGCTCGGCCCGGTGGCAGCGCGCGCACGGCGGCGCGCACGAGATCGCGCGCGAGGTCGACATCCACCGCGTCCGTCCGCACCTTCAGCACGTTGGGGTGGCGGTCCAGTCCACCGAACGCAAGCGCGATCGCGGACGGTCGTCCCTGGTCGTGATCGATGAGCGCCATGCGACGGCTCATCGCCAGGGGATTGCCCCCGATGAGATGTGGCGGGTCGTACGCGCCGCCGCGGCGACCGAGATCGAAGTCGCGCATCGAGAGCTGCTCGGCGCGCTGCACGGCGTGCGGCGTCGTCATCGCGTAGAAGCGGAAGAGATCGTGCGCGTCCACCGAGGTGGCTTCGCGGGCGCGCAGGCGTGTGGACGGCGCGGGCAGTGGGGATTGCGCGGCCGCGTACCAGGTCTCGCGCGTGTAGGAATAGAAGCCGGCTTGGAAGAACGTTTCGCGCGGGCGCGCTTCGTCGGGTACGGCCGCGAAGAGGCGCTGCATCCCGTTTCGTGCGGCGGACGCACTGATCCCAGACAGCAGACGGAACGCGCTGTCCGTGCCGCCAGGTTCGGGCAGCGCCGCAAGCGCCAGGATGACCCACTCCGGTCGCCGTCCGTCGTAGACGAGCGCGGTGCTGCGAAGCTGGCCGCGGTACTCCTCCAGATAGACGCGAAGACGGCCGTGAAGACCGAAGAGTCCGCCGAGCAGGCCGCGCCACCCGCTGATCGCGCCTCCGGCCAGCGGCGCTGGGAGCGCGGAGGCGACGATGCCGTCGCGCGTCCGTAGCGTGGATTCGAGGAGCGCGGAGATACGGCGCATGTCGAACGGTGTCGCCGCGCGCGCCGGCAAGCGGTTCAGCCCTTCCCGAGCGAGAGGAAGAGACGGTGGAAGCGCTCGTCGTGGGTGAGCTCCGGATGAAAGGACGTCGCCAGCAGATTCCCGTCGCGCGCGGCGACGACCGTGCCATCCGCGAGCCGCGCCAGCACCGCGACGCGCGGACCGATCCGCGTGATCTTGGGCGCGCGTATGAACACCGCATGGAATGGTCCGCCGGGCATCCCATCGACGTCGAGGTCCGCTTCGAACGAGTCGATCTGTCGACCAAAAGCGTTGCGCTCGACGGTGACGTCCATCAGCTCCGCGAGAGGATGCGGATGGCCCGGAACGTCCTTCGCGAGGAAGATCGCCCCGGCGCATGTTCCCCATACGGGCATCCCGGCGCCGGCGCGCTCGCGCAGCTTCGGGATGATCCCGTAGTGCTCCGCGAGCTTGCCGATCGTCGTGCTCTCGCCGCCGGGGATGATCAGCGCGTCGATGTCATCGAGCTGCTCCGGCCGGCGAACGTCGACGCCATCGGCGCCGATGGCACTCAGTGTGGCGAGGTGCTCGCTGAAATCGCCCTGGAGACCGAGGACGCCGACGCGAGCGGTCTTGGTCGAGCTAGACGCCGCGGACGGCAAGGCGTTCGGCGGCGGGGATGGTCTCGAGCGCGATGCCGCGCATCGGCTCTCCGAGACCGCGCGAGACCTCGGCGATGAGCTTCGCGTCGGTGAAGTGGGTGGTCGCCTCGACGATCGCTTTCGCGAATCGCGCGGGATCCCCCGACTTATAGATCCCGGAGCCGACGAAATTGCCTTCCGCACCGAGCTGCATCGTGAGAGCGGCATCGGAGGGCGTCGAGATGCCGCCGGCGCAGAAGAGGACGACCGGGAGACGCTGATTCTTCGCAACGTCGCGCACGAGCTCGACGGGAACGCGATATTCCTCGGCCTTCGCGTCGAGTCCGGTGTCCTTCAGCTCCGCCAGCGCGCGGATCGCGGAGGTGATCGCGCGCAGGTGCGTGACAGCCTCGACGATGTTGCCGGTGCCGGCCTCGCCCTTGCTCCGGATCATCGCCGCGCCCTCGTGGATGCGGCGCAAGGCCTCGCCGAGGTCGCGCGCGCCGCAAACGAAAGGCACCTTGAAGTCGTGCTTCTGCACGTGGAACTGCACGTCAGCCGGAGTAAGGACCTCGCTCTCGTCGACATAGTCGACGCCGAGCGACTGCAGTACCTGCGCCTCGGCGAAGTGACCGATACGGCACTTGGCCATGACCGGGATCGTCACGGCGCTCATGATCTCGATGATCTTCTGGGGATCGCTCATGCGCGCGACGCCGCCGGCGGCACGGATGTCCGCCGGTACGCGCTCGAGGGCCATGACAGCGACGGCGCCTGCATCCTCGGCTATCCGCGCCTGCTCGGCGGTGACCACATCCATGATCACGCCGCCCTTGAGCATCCGTGCGAGGCCGCTTTTCAGCGTCCACGTAGCCGTTGATTGAGGCACGCCCAGGGCCGCACGCTCGCTGCCGCTCGCTGACAGGGGCCCCTGCCCCTGAGCCGGACCTGGGCGGACGTCATTGCGACTCTGTGTGCTCACCGATGTGTACGCAATCGTAACGCCCGGCCCGTAGAATCGGAACATGGCGGTCGTTGATGCGAACGTGCTGGTGCTCAACCTCGACTTTCAGCCGCTGAACGTGTGCAATGTGCGGCGCGCTGTCGTCCTGCTGTCCAAGCAGAAGGCGACGGTGATCGAGCAGAACGGTCACATCGTTACGAGCGAGCGCCTCAACCTGCAGTCCCCGTCCGTCATCCGTCTCGTCTATCACATCAAGCGGCCGCGGCCGGTCGTGAAGCTCACGCGCAAGGAGATCCTCCAGCGCGACGACCACACCTGCCAGTACTGCGGCAAGCGCGGGAACGACCTGACGCTCGACCATGTGATGCCGCGTCATCGCGGCGGGCAGCACACCTGGGACAACGTCGTGGCGGCGTGCCGTGGGTGCAATCACCGCAAGGGCGGTCGCACGCTGGCCGAGTCGCACCTGGCGCTCCTACGCCAACCGAAACGGCCACCGGCTACGCCGACGTACCTGTATTCCTCTTATGTCCGCGCTGGCGAGCGCGCATGGGCGAAGTTCATCGGTATGGACGAGACCGCGGCCGCATCCTGACCCGCGGCGCGGCAGCGACTTTGCACGGGAGCACACCGAGATGAAGATCCTGTTCACGAAGCGCACCTACGCGCCGATGGGTGGCTCGGAGAGCCTCACCTATCAGTGGGCGACCCGGCTCGCGGCGCGCGGGCACGACGTGCGCGTCGTTTGCGGTCAGGCCTTCGACGAACGGTCGCGATTCGAGGATCGCGGCGTCGACGTCATACAGGTGAAGCCGCGCGGCGGTTTCCTCGGACACGTCGCGGACGCCTCGACGCTGGTCGACATGATGCGGATCGAAGAGCTCGAGCGATACGCCGAGGATCGCGACCTGATCCACAACGTCGGCCGCGAATACCTTGACAGCTCGCTGAACGTGGCGCACGAGCTCGATCTGCCGAGCGTGCTGACGCCGCTCGCGCATCCCGGCCAGTTCCACGGCGGCGATACGCCCGCGGACTTCCTGCGCTACCGGCGCGCGACGGTCATCACGACGATGACCGACTGGGAGCGTGGCTGGTTCGGCGAGCAGGGCGTCGATCCCCATCGCATCATCACCACGGGCATGGGCGCGAACGCGGTACGGTCGCACGACGGCGCATCGTTCCGGGCGCGTCATCGGATCCCCGCCGACGCGCCGGTGGTCCTGTACGTCGGCCGGCGCGAGCGCTACAAGGGCTACATCCATCTCCTCGATGCTGCCGAGCTCGTGTGGCAGCGATACAGCGAGGCGCGCTTCGTCTTCATCGGCGTTCCGGGCTTCTACGGCGCGATGATCGATGAGTTCGCGCGCTACACCGACGAGCGCATCATCGAGATCGAGCGCGCCGGCGCGGCGGAGAAGTCGGCGGCCCTGGACGCGTGCGACCTGTACGCCATGCCATCGGTGCACGAGACATTTGGCATCGGCTACCTCGAGGCGTGGCTGCACGAGAAACCGGTGATCGGTGGCGACATCCCCCCGCTGCGCGAGGTCATCACGCACGGCGTTGACGGCCTGCTCGTCGCGCAGAAAGTCGACGAGATCGCGCGCGCGATCACCCGCCTTCTCGACGACCCCGAGCTCCGACATGAGATGGGTCGCTCCGGCAACGCGAAGCTGCGGGAGCGGTGGGATTGGGACCGCGTCATGGACCGCGTCGAGGAAGCGCACCAGCTCGCCATGGGTGCGCATCTCCCGGCGGGCGAGGCGCTCGCCTAGCCTCCGTCCGTGCGCGTCGTCATCGCGAAGAAGCTTCTCTCGACCATCGGCGGTTCCGAGGCGCAGGCACGCGCCCTCGACCGCGAGCTCCGCTCGCTCGGCCACGACGTGACCCTCGTCGGGCTGCGTCCGGGGTGGCAGCGGCCGGGGGTGCCGCGCGAGGTCATGGCCGCGCCGCCCGGGCCGGTGACGATCCGCGCTGACGGCGCGCGCTTCGTCTTCCTCCCCGCGCGCGCCGGCCGCGTCGGGGCCGCCATCGACGGGCTGTTGCCCACCGCGCTGGTGCGCGCCGACGACCTCGCACACGCGGTGGCCGGCGCGGATCTCGTGCATTCGATCGCGCGCGAGTGGGCCGTTCCACTCGAACGCGCCGCGCGCGACGCGGGCGCCGCGTTCGTCGAAACGCCACTGGTCCATCCCGGCCAGCCGTTCTCTGGTGCCGGCGCGGCCGATGTGCGCCGCTACCAGCGCGACGACGCGGTCATCGCGCTCACCGAGTGGGAGGCCGGCTGGTATCGGGAGCGCGGCGCGAAACACGTGCACGTCACGGGCGTCGGTCCGATCCTGCAGCCGCTCCCCGAGGTCGCGCGCGAGCCGGCGACGGTGCTCTTCGTCGGACGACGCGAGCGATACAAGGGTTATCACGCGCTGCGGGCCGCGGCGCGGATCGTCTGGGCGGAGCGGCCCGACGCGCGTTTCGTGACGATCGGGCAGGCCGCGTGGAACGCCGCGCTCGACCGCGCTCCCGGCGACCCGCGCTGGATCGACCGTGGGGTCGCGACGGAGGATGAAAAGGCTGAGGCTTTCGCGCGCGCGACGATCTTCGCGATGCCATCCGAGCACGAGACGTTCGGTCACACCTACCTCGAGGCGTGGAGCGCGAGGCTACCGGTGATCGCCGGCGACATCGCGCCGCTGCGCGAGGTCGTGCGCGAGGGCATCGACGGTCTTCACGCCGCGAACGAGCCGCGCGCGATCGCCGACGCGGTCCTCGCGCTGCTGCGCGATCCCGATCGCGCCCGGCGCATGGGCGAGGCCGGACGCGCGCGGCTCGAGCGCGAGTTCTCGTGGCCGGCGGTCGCGAAGCGGACCGAGGCCGCGTACGTCGCGGCGGTCGCGGTGCGCGACGGACGGCGCGCGCGACCGTAACGACCCGGCCGACCATACAATCCTGGCGTCCCATGCGAGATGTGATCGGGCAGCGTCGCCTGCTCGCCAGACTTGGCGAGCGAGCGGCCCGCGGCGACGTGGCCCATGGATACGAGCTCAGCGGTCCGCGGTCGATCGGGAAGCACACGCTGGCGGTGCGGTTGGCGCAGACGCTGAACTGCACGACCGAGCCGGCCGTGTCGGGCGGATGCGGAAAGTGCATCGCCTGCCGGAAGATCGAGCGCGGTCTTCATCCGGACGTCCGCGAGATCACGCGGCTTGTGGATCAGGGCCCCAAGCGGGATGACCGCAAGAACATCACGATCGAGCAGATCCGCGAGATGCAGCAGGACCTCGCGCTGCGGCCGCTCGAGGGGCGGAAGCGGATCGTGATCATCGACGACGCGGCCGACCTTTCCGAGCACGCGGAGGTCGCGCTGCTGAAGACCCTCGAGGAGCCGCCGTCACACGCGGTGCTCCTGCTGATCACGCCGACGCCATCGCGACTGCTCGACACCATCAGGTCTCGCCTGCAGCCGCTGCCTTTCCGTTCCGTGGCACGCCACGAGATCGAACGCGCTCTCGTGGCTCGATTCGGCCAGGACGCGGGGCGCTTCGCCACTCCCGCGGCAGGCAAGCCCGGCATCGCGATCGCGCTCGCGTCCGACGAGAGCGCGCGTACCGCTCGCAAGCAGTCGGAAGCCGAGTTCTACCGCCTCGTCGGCAGCGGGCTCACCGAGCGCTTTGCGTGGGCAGCGGCGCTCGCGGACGAGCGCGACTCGCAGAAACGAAGCGAGCAGATCGAGACACGGCTGGTGGACTGGAGCGAGCTCGTGCGCGATGCGGCCGTAGCGGCCACCGGTGTCACCGACCGCGCGATGCGGCCCGATCGGAATGAGGAGAGCAGCCGTCTAGCGGCAAAGGTGACGACGCGGACCCTCGTCGACCTCGCACAGCGGATGGAGCGCTGGCGGCGCGACGTCATCGAGACCACCGTGAGCGCGCGGATGCTGCTGGAGCTCTTCGCGCTGACCCTTCCACACGACAAGACTTTTGCGGAGGCACGCTGATGCGCATTGTTGTTGGCGCCCGGTTCATGAAGGCCGGACGCATGTACTTCTTCGATCCGGGACCCGTCGCCGACTACCGCGTCAACGACTGGATCATCGTGCGCACCGAGCTCGGCGTCGATGCCGCGCGGGTGCAGATCCTACCGACCGACTCGCCGCTGGTGCAGGTCGATCCGCCACTCGGGAGTGTCGTGCGCAAGGCCACGGTCGTCGATGTCCTGGAGATCAACAAGCGCGAGCGGATGGACGGCGACGCCACGCTGGTGGCCGCGGAGATGACGCGCGCGAGGAACCTGCCGATCAAGATCCTCGGCGCGGACTGGCAGTTCGACGGCTCCACGCTCACGATCTTCTTCTCGACCGATCCGTCCGGCCGCGGCCCTGCCGACACGGAGCTCGCCGAGCTGAGCGACGCGTTCGCAGCGCACTTCGGCACCCGCGTCGAGCTACGCCGTCTGGGCGCGCGCGACGAGACGAAGGTGATGACCGGGGTCGGCACCTGCGGTCGCGAGCTCTGCTGCTCGAGCTGGCTCGACAAGTTCTCGAACATCTCGATCCGCATGGCGAAGGAGCAGGACCTTC
>JBDTMY010000007.1:0-8958 GCA_039934015.1 Chloroflexota bacterium
GAAGAGCTCCTCGTCGCTCTTCGAGAGGTCCATCAGAAGCGTGCGACGCGGCTGCACGAACACCGGTGAGGGGCGTACCCCGGCGCGCGCGAGGCTCGCACGCACCGTCGGGTCGGGGGGCGCTTCCGGATCGCACAGCAGGCTCGCGCACCTCTCGCTGGCCAGCGCCTGGCGCACGGCGGTCATCGCTTCAGCGAGACGTTCGGGCGCTACGAGCGGGCCGCGCGGCGCGTACGCGACAGAGAGGCCCAGCGGCAGCGGCTTGAGAAGGACCTGCGCGACGCCACCGTCGAGCATGAAGCGGCGCACGCTCCAGCCCGTGGCCGCCTTGAGCTCTGCCCAGCCGGCGGACTGCAGCACGTGCGGCTGTCCCGTCGCTACGACCAGCTCGTCCCAGCGCTGGACGTCACCCGCCGTCGCCGCGGTCGCCCTCAGGCGCAGTCCCCGCTCGTCACGCCGCGTCCTTACCGGACGCCTCTTTGGCCGGCGCTTCCGTGCCGGGCAGCAGGCGCGCCGTGAACGTGCATTCCGGGTAGCGCTCGCAGCCGTAGAACAGCGAGCGCCCGCGACCGCGGCGCTGGACCAGCTCGCCCTGACCGCAGAGCGGGCAGGTCACACCGGTCTTCACCTGCGTCTTCTTGATGTACTTGCAGTCCGGGTAACCGGTGCAGCCGATGAACGGACCGAACCGGCCGCGGCGTCGCGCGAGCGGCTTGCCGCAGTCGGGGCACATCTCGCCTTCGATGATCTCGAGCTGCTGCTCCTGCTGGCCCTCCAGCGGCTCCGAGTAGTCGCATGCGCCGGGCGGCTGCGGTGCGCCCTTCTTCGTCTTCTTGAACCCGGTGCACGAGTAGAACCGTCCGAACCGGCCGAGCTTGATGATCACCGGTCGCCCGCACTTGGGACAGATGCGATCCGTCTTCTCCTCGGTGATGTCCGACTTCTTGACCGACTTCGTCTTCTCCTCCACCAGCTTGATGAACGGCGTGAAGAAGTCGCGCACGACCGGGACCCACTCCGTCTCGCCGCCGGCGATGCGGTCGAGGTCCAGCTCCATGCGCGCGGTGAAGCCGAGATCGACGATGTCGGGGAAGTGCTCCTTCAGGAAGTCGGTCACGACGAAGCCGACGTCCTCGGGCACGAGCGCGCGGCCTTCCTTGCGCACGTACTTGCGACCGGTGAGCGTGGAGATCGTCGGCGCGTAGGTGGACGGACGGCCGATGCCATGCTCCTCGAGCGTCTTCACCAGCGACGCTTCGGTGAAGCGTGGCGGCGGCTGCGTGAAGTGCTGGGCCGCGTCGAGCGCGAGGAGCTTCAGGTCCTCGCCGGCCACGACCTCGGGCAGCGGCGCGATCTCCTTCTCCGGCTCGTCGGTGCCCTCGGCGTAAACCCGGATGAAGCCGTCGAACGTGACGCGGCGGCCGTTCGCGCGAAGCACGTACGGCCCGGCGTCGACGTCGAGGCGCGTGTTCTCGAATTTGGCGGGCGCCATCTGCGAAGCGAGCGTCCGCTGCCAGATCAGCGTGTAGAGCTTGAGCTGATCCGGCTTCAAGTACTTCTTCGCGTACGCGGGCGTGCGGGACAGGTCCGTCGGACGGATCGCCTCGTGCGCCTCCTGCGCGCCCTTCGAGCGCGTCTTGTAGTGGCGCGGCTTGTCGAGCGCGTACTGCGCGCCGAATTCCTTCGTGATGACGGTCTTGGCCTGCTGCAGCGCGCTCTCGGCGACGTGCAGGGAGTCGGTACGCATATAGGTGATGAAGCCGACCGGCATGTCGCCGAGCGAGACGCCCTCGTACAGCTGCTGCGCGAGGACCATCGTGCGCTTGACCGAGAAGCCGAGCTTGCGCGACGCGTCCTGCTGCAGCGTCGATGTCGTGAACGGGGGTGCGGCGTTGCGCGAGCTCTCGCGCTTCTCGAGGCTCTTGACGATGTACTTCGCGTCGGCGAGCGCCGCGCGATGCTTATCGGCCGCGTCGCCGCTGGTGATGTGCACCTTGTGGCCCTTGTGCTGGATGACCTCGGCCGTGAACGAGTCGCCGGCGTGGTTCGCGAGGAGCGCCTCGATGCTCCAGTACTCCTCGGCCTTGAACGCCTGGATCTCGCGCTCGCGGTCGACGATGAGACGCAGCGCGACGGACTGGACGCGGCCGGCCGAGAGTCCGTACCGGATCTTCTTCCAGAGGAGCGGCGACATCGTGTAGCCCACAAGCCGGTCGACGACGCGGCGCGCCTGCTGCGCGTTCACCAGGTCCTGATCGATCTCCCGCGGGTGCTTGAACGCTTCGGCGATCGCCGCGGGCGTGATCTCGTGGAACGTGACGCGGCGCATCTTGCTCTTCGCCCCGCCGATGATCTCGGCCAGGTGCCAGGCGATCGCCTCACCCTCGCGGTCGAGGTCCGTGGCGAGCCAGATGTGCGGCGCGTTCTTGGCCTCCCTCCGGAGCAGGCGCGCGTGCTTCTCGGAGTCGTCCGGGATCACGTACTCGGGCGCGAACGTCTTCAGGTCGATCCCGATCTTGGATTTCGGCAGATCGCGGATATGGCCGTAGGAGGCCTCGACTTTGTATCCGCTACCGAGCATCCGTTCGAGCGTCCTGGCTTTGGTGGGCGATTCCACCACCACCAGATCCTGTTTGACGTCCGCCAATCCGACCGACCACCTTTCACATAACGAAAAGCGCCCTCACGGGCGCCCCTACCGCTACTACCACTTTAAATGCATCGGCTAGAGGCACCCTTCCCGGCACCCCGCCGGAGGCCCTAAAGGAGCTCCTCCCGCTCCTCCCGGCGGAGGTGGTCGACGACGTCCTTGACCTCCTCGGCGTGCTCTTTCGAGGCGATCAGCAGGGCGTCCGGCGTGTCCACGACGATCAGTCCCTCGACCCCGATGAGGGCGACGACCTTCCCGGGCGCCCAGGCGTAGTTGTCGCCGGCGCCGATCGCCACGTGGCCGTCGGACGACCAGTTGTCGGTGCGCTGGACGATGGACGCGAGGCGGGTCCAGCTCCCCACATCGTGCCAGCCGATGTCGGCCGGCACGACCGCAACGTTCTTCGCTCGCTCGAGGATGCCGTAGTCGATCGTCGTCTTGTCGGTCTCCTCCCAGACCTCCGCCAGCACGTGCTCGTAGCGCGGGGTGCCCACGGCGTCGGCGAGCGAGTGGATCGCCTTGGCCGTGTTCGGCAGGTGTTCCTCGAAAGCCTTCACGATCTCGGCGACCCGCCAGACGAACATCCCGGCGTTCCAGTAGTGCCCGCCCGCCGCGATCAGCTTCTCCGCGGCATCACGCTTGGGCTTCTCGATGAAGTGCTTGACCGCATGGACTGG
Organism: Chloroflexota bacterium; assembly: GCA_039934015.1. GTDB lineage: Bacteria > Chloroflexota > Limnocylindria > P2-11E > P2-11E > CF-39. Next base: position 3,328 of record JBDTMY010000007.1, read on the forward strand.
CAGCGGCGTCTTCAATTCGAGGCGGTCTCCCGCCTCGATGTAGCCGAAGCCGGTGTCCGGTCCCTCCGGCTCGATGCCCAGCGTCACGAGGTAGCCGGCTTCCGCCGCGGCGGTCGCGGTGATGAGCACCTCGCGGAACTTCCCCTTCCGCTCTATGACGTGATCGGATGGAAGGATCGCGACGACGGCCTCCGGGTCGAACGCCTGCAGCGCCGCCATGGCGAGACCGATCGCGGCCGCGTTGCCGCGTGGATACGGCTCCACGACGACGTGGTCAGAGCGAAGCTCCGGAAGCTGTTCGTGGATCAGGCTCCGGTGCTCCGGCGGCGCGACGGCGAAGATGCGCTCGAGAGGGATGATCTCAGCGACGCGATCGACGGTGTCCTGCAACAGCGTGCGCTCGCCGGTGAGCGGCAGGAATTGTTTGGGCTTCGCGCGCCGCGAGAGTGGCCAGAGCCGTGTCCCCGCGCCGCCCGAGAGGATCAGCGCATAGAGGCGAGGCAACTCGCTAGCGCCCGAAGTAGTCGAGACGCATCGCCTCACGGACCTGGTGCATGGTCTCGGCCGCCTCGCGCCTGGCGCGCTCGCTGCCGGCCGCGAGGATCTCGTCCACGAGCTTGGGCTTCGCGGCGAGCTCGGCGCGGCGCTCGCGGATCGGCGCGAGAAATTTCTCCATCGCCGCCGTCAGCTTGCTCTTGACCTCGGCGTCGCCGACCTTGCCCTCGCGATAGCGGGACTTGAGATCGTCCACCTCGGCTTTGTCCGCGTTGAAGGTGTCGTGATAGACGAACACCGGATTCCCTTCGACGCGGCCGGGCGTGTCGGCGCGGACGCGGTTGGGATCGGTGTACATGCTTCGCACCTTGCGCTCGACGGTCTTCGCATCGTCCGAAAGATAGATCGCGTTGTCGAGGCTCTTTCCCATCTTCTCGCGGCCATCGATGCCAGGGAGGAGACCCATGTCCGGGATCAGCGACTCCGGTACGGGGAAGACCGGGGCGAAGAGCTCGTTGAAGCGGCGCGCGATCTCTCGCGTGAGCTCGATGTGCGACTCCTGGTCACGACCGACCGGGACCAGATCGCCCTTCACGATGAGGATGTCCGCCGCCTGCAGCACCGGATAACCGAGCAGCCCGTACGTCGGCTGCGCGAGGCCGTGATCGCGCAGCTGGTCCTTCAGCGTCGGGATGCGCTGCACCCTCGGGACCGAAACCAGCATCGAGAAGTACAGATGGAGCTCAGGGATCTGCGGCACGAGCGACTGCAGGATGTAGGTGACCTTCTCCGGATCGACGCCGACCGCGAGATTGTCGATGACATCCTCGCGGATGTTCTGCTCGATGTCGCCAAGACCATCCAGCTTCGTGGTGAGCATGTGGTGATCGGCCACGAGCAGGTAGGTCTCGTAGGAGTCCTGGAGCTTCACGCGGTTCGCGAGCGTTCCGACGTAGTTGCCCACGTGCAGGCGACCCGTCGGGCGATCGCCCGTCAGGATGCGCTTGCGCGTCTGCTTCGCGGCAGGCGCGGTCTTTGGGAGGCTCACATCGGCGGTCATGGGACCGTCATCCTAACGTCCGGGCCAGCTCATCGGTGACCAGTCGCTGCAGCTCATCACGGTGTCCGACGAAGAAGTGATCGGTGCCGCGCACCTCAGCGATGCGCGCGTGCGGGAATCGCTCGCGCAGCTCCGCGGCGCTGCCGAATTGGTCGTGCTCCGCCGCGACGATGAGCGTCCCATCGGGCACCGACGGCAGATCGTTGTCTCGTCCGGTGACCGACCGCAGTGGAAGGCCGACGAGCACGAGCGCGTCCGCGCGATCGCCGCGCGATGACCAGCGCAGGGCCATGAGCGCGCCGAAGCTGTAACCGACAAGACCGAGCGGCAGCCCCGGCGCGAGGGCTCGCGCGTGCGCGACCGCGGCGCCGATGTCATCGGATTCTTCTACACCGCCGGTCCAGTTCCCCTCGCTCGCGCCGACGCCGCGGAAGTTGAACCGCAGGGCGTACCACCCTCGCTGCGCGCAAGCGCGGGCGATCCCCGCGATGAGCGGATTGCGCATCTCGCCGCCGTGCGTCGGGAGCGGGTGAGCGATGACCACGCTGGCGCGCGGCTCCCCGTCCGGCACGCGCAGCGTGCCCTCCAGGCGCCCGTCGATCCGCTGCGCTTCTTCCCGCACCCCGGAGAGTGTCGCGGGAACCCGTGCGTCACGCCGTTGTATAGGCTTTTGATATGCGCGTAGGGCCCGTCGGTATCGCGCTGCTCGTCATCACGGCGGTGGCTTGCCAGCCGGTCGGGACCGTGACGGGGGCCTCACCGGCGGCGTCCAACGTCGCTGTCGCCAGTCCCCAACGGGCCACGACGGTCCCGACGCCGACGCAGTCCACCAGCGCAGCGCCTCAGAGCGCGCAGTGCGGTCAGCGGGTCACCTCGGACTTCGTGCTGGCGAACGACATGACGTGCGCTGCGGACGCCTTCGTCGTGGTCGGCGACGACCTCACGCTCGATCTTGGCGGCCACACGATCACCGGCCCGGGGATGGGCCCGCAGACATGGCCGCAGCCCCAGCTCGACACCGTCGGGGTGCGCGCAGGTGGGCATTCCGGCGTGACCATCCGCAACGGGACCATCAGCGACTTCTCCACGGGCATCTACTTCATCGACATGGAGAAGTCGCGCATCGAGGACATCACGAGCCAGCGCAACCGCTTCGGCTTCTACATCCACGCCTCGAAGGAGAACGTGATCCGGCGCTCGACGGTCGTGGGGAACATCTACGGCCTGCACCTTCAGGACGCGAACGACAACCTCGTCGAGGGCAACGACCTGATCCGGCAGACGTACAACAGCCCCGGCGGTTACGGCATCTATCTCTACCGCAGCACCGGCAACCGCATCCTCGAGAACACCATCGAGAACAACGTGAACTGGGGCATCTGGTTCAGCGACGCGCGCAAGAACTCGATCTTCCGCAACAACGTCGCCGGCAACTCGCCGCAGGTGAGCGACAACAACCCCGACGCCAATCTTTGGTACGACGCGGACAAGAAAGAGGGCAACTGGTGGGCGGACTACAAGGGTACTGACGGCGACCGGGACTTCATCGGCGACACGCCGTACGCGATACAGGGTCCCGGCGGCGCGGTCGACGCGTACCCATTCTCCGAGCGTGATGGCTGGAAGAAGAAGACGCGCTCCACGATCGATCACTACCAGCCGCCACTCGCGAGACCCGCTCGCGAGGTGCGTCTCGTCGTGATCGCCGGGGGCACGGTCGGCATCGGCAAGCCCCACGACGCAGCGCTCACGACGTCGGCCGTGCGCGCGACGTCCGCGGCGATCCAGACCGACGGGAGAACGCTCCTCGCCCTGGATGGCAAGAGCCTGACGACGTGGGATCTGGTGGACGGAGAGACGAGCACGCGAACGGTCGCCATCGATGGCGGCATTGTGGGCGCGAATCGCGACGGCGTCTCCGCGCTCATCGTCGGCGGGCGCGGAGCGCAGCAGATCGACCTGGTCACCGGTCAGCAGGAGTTCTTCGCGTACACGAGCACGCCGCAGGAGCTCGCGCCGAGCTACAAACACAACCACATCTTCGTCGCGACACCGCGTGGGATCGACCTGCTCTACCTCAACCTCGGTGGTCGCACGCCGTACACCATCCCGCTCGACGGACCCGCGGGCGCGATGTCCATGAACGGATCCGGCACGCGCATCTATACCGCGATCCGCGGAAAGAACGTGATCGACGTCGTGGATACCGAGCAGTACGCGGTGGTGCAGCGGATCGCGATCGACGGCGAGGCGACCGCGATCGCCGTCTCACCTCAGGAGGAGGCGCTCTACGTGGGCACCGCGAACGGCGTGCTTGCGATCGATCTCGGCAACGAGAAGGTGCGCGCGCGCACGGCGTTCCTCGGATCGGTCGTCGACATCGCGATCTCTCCGAACGCCGACGAGCTGTACGTCGCGCTGGCGGGTCTCCAGCACGCGGTCGCGGTGCTCGACGCGGCAACGCTGCGCACAGCGAACATCATTCCGCTGCAGGCGGATCCGACCAAGCTCCTCGCCGCGTCGTACTGATCGCGGACCGGGCCGTGCCTCAGGGCGCGGGCGGTCCGCCCGGTCGATTCACCGGTGGCTGCGGTGCGCCGCTGACGACCTTGGGGTCGCCCTCGAACCGGCTGATGACCACGAGGTAGTAGATGATGAAGAGGATCACCGCGTTGAAGATCCAGCCGGCGAGACCGAGGTTCCCGAGCGCCGCGATGAGGCTGCCGACGGCGCTCGCGGCGAGCCCGTAGATCGCGAGCCGCTTTCCGTCACGATCTCCCTGGTACATCTTGTAGCCACCCCAGGCCACGAGCGCGGAGCCGATGAGGTTGACCAACGTGCCGACCCAGAACAGCGCGCCCGTCCCGGCGACAGCGGCGAGCGCGGAAACTCCGAGCAGACCGATCACGCCGAAGAACGTGCTGATGCCGGCCAGGATCGCGCACACCAGGCCGAGCGTCTTCGCGGGAATGTCCAATTTCACCGGCGGGTCCTTGGCGAATGACGGATTCAGCAATTGATCCATGTCTCTTTCCTCCTGGACCGACGCCGAGCGCGGCCACCGGGGAAGCCTAGTTCAGAGCGGAACGACGTCCATCGGTCGTTGCGACCGGCCGTGGAGCGTCCGAGACCTCCGGCACGCGGGAGAGCCGGCCCTGCACGTCGACGACGCTCCTCGTCCTGCGGCCGCTGTCCTTCAGACGGACCGGCTTCCACTGACCTTCGACGAGCCCCTCGATCGCATAGTTGATCTCGTTCCCCTCGTCGAGGTCGGCGACGAGGTCCAGCGGCGGCTCGAGCTGGAATTCCAGGTTGCCGTCGAGCGTCACGACCGCCGTCCCACTGACCGCGACGATCTGACCGTCACGGTCCATGACGCGGACGCGCGTGGGGCTCTCGCTGCTCGCGGCGGTCTGCAGCTCGAGGCGAGCGCGCGGACCGTCGAGGTGCAGCCCCCAGGTGAAGTAGATCGCTTCGAACAGCGGCGCTGATGGCGCCTCTTTGCCGGCCTGCGTCAGCGATGCGGCCATCGCGATCTCCGCCAGACGCTCACGCAGGCGCGAGATCTGGCGTACGAGCTGTTCGTTCTGGTGCTCGCGCTCGCGACCACGCTCGGTGAGCGCGCGCGCCGACGCTTCGGACTCATCGAGCTTGCTCTTCAGCTTCGCGAAATCGCCCACGGTCCACTCGAACTGGCGCACGACCAGCTCGACGCGGCTGTCGGCATCCTGGACGACCTGGCTGAGCTCCTTCGCGTGCGCCTGATGCGCGCTGCGCAGCAGGGACCGACGGCCAGACCAGACGTACAGAGCGCTCGCCGCGATGCCCGCGGCGACCCCTGCGCCGAGCCAGCGGGCGGGACCACCGTCAAAGGCGACGAGTGCGAGGCCAACGGCCGCGGCCAGGGCGAGCGGGGCGATGTGGCGCAGCTGGCCCACGAAAGCGACGCCCTCGTCGGGCGCCCGCATCTCGGCGCACAGACGGCAATCGTCCGTGTCCTTCGCCAAAGCATGCCCGACCTGAATTGGGATCACGCCCATCCCGCACCCCCGGCGTGAGGTTCTATCGAACGGCCC
>JBDTMY010000008.1:0-6021 GCA_039934015.1 Chloroflexota bacterium
CGCCGGCCGCGAGACGTGTGGACGCGGCATCTCGCGCACGCCGTAGCCGGCCTTCTCGACCGCCTTCTGCAGCTGCTCGGGTCCCGCCTTCGCGGGATCGAAGACGACGCGGGCCTTCTCGGTCGCGAGGTTGACGTTCGCTTCCTGGACGCCCTCGACCTTCGCCAGCGCCTTCTCGATACGGCGCACGCACGATGCGCAGGTCATGCCGGTGACCCCGAAAGAGAGGTCGGTCGTGTAAGTTGGTCTCGTGTCGATGGTCATAGCTCGAACCTAGCGATGCGCGATCTCGAAGATGCCCGCGAGCTCTTCGACCATCTGGTCGTTCCGGCCTTCCTTGAATCCGGCCGGGACGCAGGTCGCCAGATGTCCGCGCAGCAGCTCGCTCTCGAACCGCTGGAGGGCGCGTTCCACCGCATAGGTCTGTTTCAGCACGTCGACGCAGTACGTGTCGTCTTCGAGCATCTTCTTGATCCCCCGCACATGGCCTTCGATCGAAGACAGCCGCTTTGCGAGCTCCATCTTTTCCACTGTCACGCTAACCTCCGAGGACGTCCAAACCGATCTTCATACGTGACACCATTGTACCCCCTCCCCGGGGGGAGGGGACGCTGGAGCAATTGAGCCAGGCGGAGCCGTTAGAGCGAGCAGCGCGTCAGATCCGCAGGTGCGGATCGAACGCGTCGCGCAGACCGTCACCCAGGAGATTGAACCCCACGACGACGATGCTGATCGACAGACCCGGATAGATCATCAGCTGCGGCGCGGCCGCGATGAAAGCGCGTCCGTCGTTCAGCATCGCCCCCCACTCGGGCGTTGGCGGCTGCGCACCGAGGCCGAGGAACGACAGGCCTGAGATCGCCAGGATGAGCCCGCCCATCTCGAGGCTTGCCAGCACGAGGATCGGCGGGAGGACGTTGGGCAAAAGGTGCCGCGCGAGGATGCGCGTGTTCCCCGCGCCGATCGCGCGCGCCGCCTCCACGTACTGGCGCTCTCGCGCGGACAGGACTTGTCCGCGCATGACACGGGCGTAGTCCGCCCACGCCACCGCAACGATCCCGATCATCACGCTCGTGATGCTCGGCCCGAGGACGCCAGCGATCGCTAGCGCGAGGATGAGCGCGGGAAATGCGAGGAGCACGTCGACGATGCGCATGAGCAGATCGTCTAGCAGCCCGCCGTAGAAGCCCGCGACCATGCCCAGTCCGACGCCGATCGTCAGGATGAGCACCGCGGCCAGACCGGCCGTCCCCAGCGACAGGCGCGCGCCCCAGATCAGTCGACTGAGGATGTCCCGTCCGAGGTTGTCGGTACCCAGCAATGTCTCGGCCGAAGGCGGCGCGAGGCGGCGGAGCGCGTCGACGCGTGTCGGATCGTCCGGAGCTATCAGCGGCGCGGCGATCGCGATCAGCGCGACGCCCGCGACGATGACGAGACCGGCGACGCCGGTGCGGTGCGCGAGGAGCGCGCGGAACACTCCTGGACGCGCTGACGCGGGCGCAAGCGCATGCGCATCCGTGATGCTCTCGGCCAGTGTGTCGCGACTCTTCGTTCCGATCATCGGCTCTTCTCCCCCAGCCGCACGCGCGGGTCGAGCCAGACGTACGAGACGTCGACCGCGAGGTTGACGAGCAGGACGACCGTCCCGGTGAACAGCACGAAGCCCTGGATGGTCGGATAGTCGCGGCTGAAGATCGAGTCGACGACGTACTTACCGATGCCCGGCCAGGCGAAGATCGTCTCAACGATCACGGCGCCGCCGAGCAGAGCCGCGAGACGGATGCCGGTGATGGTCACGATCGCGATGAGCGCGTTGCGAAGTGCGTGTGTGACGACGACAGCGCGTTCTCGCAGCCCCTTGGACCGCGCGGTGCGGACGTAATCCTGAAAGAGCTCCTCGAGCATGGCCGAGCGCGTCAGGCGCGTGAGGCTCGCCGCCGCGCCGATCGCCAGCGTCAGCGCTGGAAGCACGATGTGACGCGGCTCGCTCGCGCCCGCGACCGGCAGGATGCGCAGCTGCACCGCGAAGAACAGGATCAACAGATACGCGAGCCAGAAGCTCGGGATCGATGCGCCAACGAGCGCGCCAAGTCGCGCGATCTGGTCGACGACCGAGTCACGGAACAGCGCCGAGACGATCCCGAGCGGCACCGCGATGACGAGGCCGAGACTGACGGCGAGCAGGGCCAGCACCGCCGTGCGTGGGAAGCGGTCGATGAGCGACTGAAGCACCGGCTCGCCGGTGCTGTACGAGCGTCCGAGGTCGCCGCGCACCGCGTTACCGAGCCAGATCGCGAACCGCACCGGGCCTGGCTGATCGAGACCGAGCTCGCGACGCAGGGCGATCACCTGCTCGGCCGACGGCGCGTCGATCCCGCCCGCTTGCAGGATCTGGCGTACCGGATCACCGGGCGCCAGAAGCGCCAACGCGAAGGCCAGGATCGAGATGCCCAGCCACACCGGTATCAGGTACGCGAGGCGCCGGGCGATGTAGCGCAGCAATTAGCTCACCTCGCCAGAGAGCCCGATGGGTCACCGGCCCCACGACCGATGACCCATCGTAGACGTGGAAGAGGTACGCCTATTTCGAGAGCTTCACGGTCTCCCAGCGCTGGTGAACGCCGGCCTGGTGCACCACGAAGTCGAGGACCTTCTTACTGATGCCGTTGATGCGATAGGTTCCGGCCAGCGGAACGACGATGAACTGTTCGTCGACCAGGAGCTTCATCGCGTCGGTCGCAGCCTTCTGGACGTCCGCTGTGGACGTGGACTCCCGGCAGCGCTTGATCGCCGCATCGAAGGTCGCTCCGGGCGCGAACGAGTTGCCGTACATATTGGCCTCCTCATCCCCACCGGGCCGCGGGCTCGCGAAGAGTAGATCGGGGAGGAAGCACGGGTTTGCGTCGTTCTGGCTACCGGCCTCGACCCAGATGTCGCCCTCACCGCTCGCGAGTCGCTTCTCGTACGTGGCGGTGTCGGGGGTGATGACGATCTTCACGTCGATCCCGATCTCTTTGAACTGCGCCTGCGCGAACTCCGGCATCGGCTTGTGCACGTCCGCGTTCGGGAACCCCACGACCATCGTCAGCGAGAGCTTGCGCCCGGCTTTCTCGCGGATCCCGTCGGCTCCTGCTCTCCAGCCGGCGTCGTCAAGGAGCTTCTTGGCCTTGGCCACGTCGCGGTTGGTACCCGAGATGCGACTGGCCTCGGGGCCCAGGATCCCGGCGGGAATCATGGTTTGGCTGATCTCAGCGTTGCCCTGCCAGACGCTCTCGACCACGACCTTCTTGTCGATCGCGTACGCGATCGCCTGGCGGATCGCCGGATCCTTGCCGAGGTCGTAGCCCTGCTTGCCGTGGATGTTGATGTACATCGCCTCGTACGCGCCGACCTTGGAACGGCTGACACTGAAGTCCCCGGTCAGGGTCTTCGCCGATTCCTTCGGAATGTCACTGATCTGGACCTCGCCCGCCTGCAGCGCCAGGACGCGCGTATTCGCATCTGGAAGGAAGCGGAAAGTGATCTTTCGCAGCGTCGGCTTGCCGGCCCAGTAGTCGTCGTTCGCGGCGACCACGATGCGCTCTGCCTTCACGTACTCCGTGAGCTTGAAGGGGCCGGTACCCATGGCCTTGGTCGTGTCTGACTCAGCCTTCGCGATGCTCCAGCTCGGGTGCACGAGTTGCTGGAGCGCGCGCAGGTTCGGCGCCTTCGGCGTGATGTCCACCATGAGGTCACCAACGGCCACCGCAGAGGTGTCGCTGACGCCGATTGTTCCACCGCCCTGCTTGGCGATGCGCTGGATCGACCAGACCACATCCTTTGCGGTGAACGCGGTTCCGTCGTGGAACTTCACGCCAGGCCGCAGCGTGAAGCGGTATGTATTAGGCGCCCGGAATTCCCACTGCGTCGCGAGACCGGGCATCACCTGATAGTCCGGCGAGAGCGTGACGAGTGTGTCGAAGATGTTGGCGTTGAGCGGATACATCCCGATGTTGGTGCGCGTGGCGTCGTTTCGATAGCCGTCGGCCGCCGTCGCGACCATGAGCTCCTGCGTGGTCGCAAGCTCGACCTTCGCCGTACCGGCCGCCGTGCCGGCGGGCGACGCCGCCGGCCCGCTGGGTGGCTGCGCACCGCACGCCGCCGCGACGAGCACCCCGGCGAGCACGGCCGCGCTACGTCGGATCACTGGCTGAAGGGCCATCCCGAACCTCCCCGGTCCCTCATCATGGGGGACCGCTGGAACCTACTACTTGCCTTCGTCGCTGGTCAAACTTGTCACAGGAGCGGCCCCGACATGGGCAGTGGGCACACATGCGCGATCGCGCCGCTGGTTTCCGGGAGGAACGCCCACTCGACGAAGTGCGCGCGCGCGGCCTGACCGAGCGCGAGCACCAGCGCGACAGCGAGCGCGGCCGCCGTGCGGAGCACCGCGACCGACGAGATCGGTGGCAGGACGACGTCCGCGCGGTCCCCGGCAAGCTGATCCACCCGCGCCGACGAGAGCGACCACGCGCTCAGCGGGACGTACGGGGATGGTGGGGTCGTGCCGGCGAGCGCGAGCAGAGCCCCGGCGATCCAGCGTGGCGTCCGCTGTGCCTGTAGCACCGCGCGATCGGCCTCGAGCTCGCTGGCAAGCTCGAAACGCTCGGCGAGCTCGGAGATCACGGGGGCCGCGAAGAAGACGTCGGCGAGAGCGCGAGCCACCAGCGCGCGCAACGGATCGCGACGACGAAGGTGGTGGGCCTCGTGCCAGAGCACGGCCTCGAGCTCACGTCCGCGGAGCGCGCGAAAGGTTCCGAGGGAAATGTAGACACGGGGCACCAGCAAGCCCGCGCAATACGCGTAGCGCAGCTGGTCGTCCAGGCACACGACGCGCTTGCCAAGTCCGACCGCGTCCGCAGCGCGCCGCAGGCGACGCGGCGCGTCGACCACCGCTGGACGCAATCCTCGTCTCACCGCACCGACGAAACGAACGGCGCGCAGGGCCGCTGGTGCGAGGGCGATGACACCGAGACCCAAGGCCGCCGCACCGAGCGGCGGGAGCTCGGCGTGAACGCTGGTCAGGATGCCCGTGCAGAGGCGCAGGGCGTCGTTGGAGCCGCGCAGGAGACCGTCGATCACCGCGGGAAAGATCGTCAGAGCGAGCGGTACCGCCAACCAGACGCCGACCGCTGAGACCGCGATCACGAGCGCGCCGAACGCGCGGTCCGCGCGTGACATCAGACTTTACTTCGAGCGCAGGCGCGCGAGGCGACGCCGATCCACCTGGTCGAGCGCAGAGGCGAAGTGGACGAGCGCGGTCTCCCCGAAGTCGTCGACGAGCCCCTGGACCAGGTGACGTGCCATCCGATCGCGCAGCTCGGCCGGCGTGAAGCGCGCCGTATACCGGTAGCCTTTGCCGGCGCGCTTGCGCCTGACGATCCCTTTGCGATGCAGGTGATCGAGCACGGTCATAACGGTGGTGTACGCCAGCGGCGCGGGACGCGACTGCGCGTTTACGATCTCGCGCACCGAGCTTTCGCCCCGATCCGTGAGCGTCTGGAGGATCCGCGCCTGCAGGGGTCCGAGAAACCATTCCTCCGGCCGTCCACCGCGGCGAGCGAAGCGCTGGGTCAGCTCGCGGGGCAGGCCCAATCCAGGCACGCCGCGATTCTCACGAGCACGGGCACGTGGGTCAATTCGCACGCCGTGGTTGCTACGATCAACGCGTGAGTGAGTCAGCGCCCGAACGCGTGCTCGACCCGGTCTGCGACATGACGGTGAATGTCGCTGAGGCCGCGGCCAAAGGCCTCACGCTGGAGCTCGAGGGACGAACGTACGCGTTCTGCGCGAAGCGCTGCCTGAAGGACTTCGCGGCGGATACGGCGAAGTGGCTGGCCAAGGCCGAGTCGGCCCATCCGGCGGTCGCGCCTCCGGGCGTGGCGATGATCGATGAGGGACTTCGTCGCTGGTACGCGTCGTGTCGATGCTGCATGCACGACGCGTATCCGGAGGTCGTCGCGGCCCTCGACGCGGAGCGCA
>JBDTMY010000009.1:0-2951 GCA_039934015.1 Chloroflexota bacterium
GTCACACAGGACCGCTCCGTCGTCGTCATCGATGCCGCCACCGGGCTCGGCGATCGCATCGCGTCGGGTGAGGTCACACCCGACCGCTATGTCGTTCGAAAGTCCGATCGCACCTTCACGGAACGTGTCGAGGGCGGGGCTCTCAGCGACGAAGACGCGCGGGCGATCGTCGAGCTCGTCATCGATCTGGAACAGCACAACGACGGCGCGGTCGACGTCGAATGCGCCATCGCGAGCGGCGCGCTCTATCTGCTCCAGTGCCGCCCGGTGACGACACTCGATAACGACTTCCCGGTCGACTGGCGCCACGCAGCTGACACAGAGCTTCACTGGAGACGCGACGACGCGCACTTCAGCGGCCCGGTGCCGCGCCTCCTGGGCGAGTACGTGACCAATGCGCCGCACTTCGGTATGGCGCGGCGGGCAGAGTTCTTCGACACGCCGGTGGTCATGCGGCTCGAGGGCTTCAACGGCCGCCGCTATGTCACCGCGCAGCCACGGTACCCGCGCGAGGAGCTCGCGACGCGCATGCGTGATTCGACCGCTCGGATCCGCGCCTTCACCCGCGGGCTTAAGCGCATCTGGGATGAAGAGTGGCTACCGCACCTGCACGCAACGTATGAGTGGATGCGCGGCCTGGATCTAGAGCACGCGCCTCTGGAGCGCGTCGCCAGCGCGTGCGAGGAGCTATGGCCGCGCGTGAACGAGATCTGGCGGATCCACATGCTCACGGTCGGACCGGCTTACGTGCTGATGGACGAGCTCGCCGAGACCTACGAGCGGCTCACCGGCGGCAGCGCGGTCGACGCCTTCAAGATGACGCAGGGCCGCGCGCACAGTCTTCAGGCGCTCGAGCGCGACATGTACCACCTCACCGGACTCGCGCGATCGGCGCCCGCCGTAGCCGCGGGCCTCGGCGACGGCACCATCGCAACGCTCGGACAGCTGCGCGCGACCCCTGGGTCCAAGGCCCTCGCTGACGCGCTCCCTTCGTTCCGCGAGACGTATGGGAACCTGGGGCACTCCGGCGAGGACATGCGTGACCTTCCGTGGGGCGACGACCCCGCGCTCCTTCTCGCGGAGATCGGCCGACGGATCGCGACACCGGCCCAGGATCCCGATCAGCGCAGCACGCGCCTGATCGCGGAGGGCGAGGCGATCGCGGACCGCGCTCGCGTGAGCTTGCGCGAGCGCCCGGCGGATCTCGCCGCGTTCGAAGAGGTTCTGGCGGTGGCGCGCGCCGTGGGGCCGCTGACCGAGGAGCACAACTACTGGCTCGATCGTCAGATGCAATCGAACGTCGGCCGCATGTTCCGCGTCATCGGCCGCCGGCTCGAGGAGGCGGGTCGGATCGAACGCGCCGAGGACGTCTTCCACTTCGAGCTCGCCGAGATCATCGCCGCCCTGCGGGGCCGCCAGGACCTGCGCGCGCTCGAACAGGAGCGCACCGCGGAGTTCGCGCGGTGGAATCGGCTGCGGGCGCCGCTGACCATCGGCGCCGTCGCGCCACCTCTCGGCGGGACCGGCTCGACGCGCGCGGATCTCATCCACCGCTCGCGCCAGGATGAAGAGGGCGTGATCAAGGGTGTCGCCGCGTCGAGCGGCGTGCGGCGCGGCATCGCCAAGCTGGTCTGGACCACGGACGACTTCAAGAAGATGAGGCCGGGCGACGTGCTGGTGTGCCGCTCCTCCAACGTGAGCTGGATCCCGCTGTTCACGATCGCGGGCGCGGTCGTGACAGACGTTGGTGGCGCCCTCTCGCACGCGGCCGTGGTCGCGCGCGAGTTCGGAGTTCCGGCCGTCGTCGGCGTCGGTGTGGCCTTCGAGCGACTCCGCGACGGGATGCTGATCGAGGTCGACGGCGACCGCGGGACCGTTCGGCCGCTCTCGGGAACGCTCAGCTCCCGGGAGTGACGGCCTCCGCTCCATCACTGACGTGCGCCGACCCCGGGAGTCCGAGACTCGCGAGCGAGGCGAGCGCACCACTCATTGCGAGCACGGCGAAGAGCACGGACGCGTTCGAGACGTCGTTCGCCGCGAGCGCGACTCCGGCGAAGATCGCCCCGAGCATGCCCCCGAAGTAGCGGCTGGTGGACACGACGCCCGAGGCGAGCGCGACGTAGCGCGCCGGCACGGCGTCGACGGCGGCGACGCGTGTCGCGGGAAAGGTGAGCGACACGCCCGCACCCAGGACGAGGAGCGACGCAAGCAGCAGGGGAAACTGCGCGTGCGTGATGACGGCGCCCGTGGCCAGGCAGCCGACGACGATGAGCACGCCGCCGAGCGTCGGCGGCCAGCGCGCGCCGTACCGGTCGACGAGCCAACCCGTCGCCGGACCGAGCACGACCATCGCAGCAGAGAGCGCCGTCAGGGCGACCCCCACGAGCACCGTCGATGAAGCATCGGCCGCGAGCAGCGCGGGCACGGCGAGCAGCGTCGCGTAGAGCGAGAGGTTCGCGAATGCGATCGCGGCGTTGGCGGCGGTGAACGCCCGGATGCGGAACAGCGCCGGCGGCAGCGCTGCGTCCGGCTGCCGGAGCTCGTATCTGACAAAGAGCGTCGCGCCGATGATGACCGCCACCGCCAGCGCAGCCGTCGTGCCATCCGGCGCTCCACGACCGAGGCTTGTCAGGAGCCACGCCGCGGTCGTGAGCAAGATGCCGAGGGAAGCGACGCCGACGACATCGAACTTCGTCTCGGGTCGCGCGCGCTCGTCCGGGATCGTGGACCTCGCGAGCACGAATGCCAGCGCGACGACCGGAACATTGACGAGGAATACCAGGCGCCAGTCGATGGCGGTGAGCAGGCCCCCAACGAGCGGGCCGAGCGTCGCGCCCGCGCCCGACATCGCGCCGGTCAGGCCGAAGTGCATCCCGGCGCGCTCACCAGCCGCGCGTCGGAGGATGCCGAGTCCGTTCGGCACGATGAGCGCACCGGCCAGCGCCTGCTGT
>JBDTMY010000010.1:0-7481 GCA_039934015.1 Chloroflexota bacterium
GCGGACGAGCCTTTCGACTCGCCCGACTTCGCGTTCGAGCCGAAGTGGGACGGGGTGCGCACGCTCGCGTTCGTCGACGGCGGCGTGGTGCGCCTGCAGACCCGCAACCTGCTGGACTGCACGGCGCAGTACCCCGAGGCGCATCAGATCGCGGAGGCGTCGACCGGCGGCTATCACGCGATCTACGACGGCGAGATCGTCGCGCTCGATGATCGCGGCGCGCCGTCATTCCAGCGGCTGCAGCCGCGGATGCACGTGCGCGATGAATCGGCGGTGCGCAAGCTGCGCCGCACGACGCCGGTGGTCTACGAGGTCTTCGACCTGCTCTGGCTCGACGGCGAGGACCTCGGAAGGAAGCCGCTCCGCGAGCGTCAGCGCCTGCTCGATGAAGTCCTCACGCCGATGGGGGCGATCCGGCGCTCCGAGCAGTTCATCGGGACCGGAAAGGCCCTCTTCGAAGCGGCGAAGGAGCAGGGGATCGAAGGGATCGTCGCGAAGCGTCTCGACGCGCCGTACACGCGTGGACGCTCCGCCGCGTGGGTGAAGATCAAGGCCTTCCGAACGATGGAGTGCGTCGTCGGCGGCTGGACCGAGGGCGAGGGCGGCCGGTCGAAGACGCTGGGCGCGCTACTGCTCGGGATCTACCGCGACGGCGAGCTCATCCCGGTCGGACATGTCGGCACCGGCTTCGACGAGCGGACGCTGAAGGAGCTTCAGACGATCCTGAAGGAGCGCGAATCGCCCACGATGCCGTTCGCGACGGAGCCGCGCGTCAACTCGCCGCCGCACTGGTGCGTGCCGGAGCTCGTCTGCGAGGTGCAGTACGTCGAGCTGACGCGCGAGGGAACGTTGCGCCATCCGTCCTACCGCGGACTGCGGGCCGACGTGAGTCCCGAAGAGTGCACCGGCGAGGAGCGGCGCGAATCAACGAAGGTCGCGCTGCGTGAGGCGGCCCGTGCTGTTCGGTCGCGCTCGGCTTCGTCGGCGGGGACTGCGCCCCAGGCAAAGGCTCGCGTGCCGTCGGTGCTGCAGGTCGATGGTCACGCCATCCGCCTCACCAATCTCGAGAAGGTCCTGTTCCCCGAGGACGGCTACACCAAGGCCGATCTCGTTCGCTACTACACCGAAGTCTCGCCGTATCTCATTCCGGCGATCAAGGACCGTCCGCTGACCCTGAAGGTCATGCCCGACGGGATCGCCGGTCCGTTCTTCTATCAGAAGGACAAGCCCCAGTTCACGCCGAAGTGGGTGAAGACCTGGGTCGACAAGACTGCCGACCGCGAGGGCGGGATCGATTACGTCCTGGGCAACGACCTGGCGACGCTGATCTGGCTCGCGAACTACACGGCCATCGAGATCCACCCCTGGCTGTCGCGCGTCGACGATCCGGACCATCCGGACATCGCGATCGTCGACCTCGATCCGTCCACGGGGTCGACCTGGGACGACGTGAAGCAGACCGCCGCGGTCGTCCACGACCTGCTCGACGAGCTGGGACTCGAGGGCTTTCCTAAGACCACCGGCTCACGCGGCATCCACATCTGGATCCCGATCGCGCGCAAGTACACGTTCGAGGAATCCCGGAATTTCGTGCTCGAGCTGGGGAAGGCCGCACGCGAGCGCGAGCCAAAGCTCATCACGGTCGAGGTCTCGAAGGACCGGCGGCGGGGCGTGTACATCGACTTCCTTCAGAACGTCGGCGGAAAAACGACCGCCGGCCCGTACAGCGTGCGGCCGATACGTCGCGCACCGGTCTCCGCGCCGCTGCGCTGGGACGAGATCGGCGCCCTTGGGCGCCCGGATGCGTTCACGATCGCCAACATGGGCGCGCGCATCGCGGCGGTCGGCGACCTGCTCGCGCCGGCGATCGGGATGCAGCAAAAGCTGCCCAAGCTCACCGCGAAGGCGCGTTGACCCGCGCCGCTGTTCTCGCGCCGGGATACGGCGGTACCGCGGCGCAACCGATCCTTCGCGCTCTCGGGATACGGCTGCAGGCGTACGGTATCGCGGCGCGCTCGATCACCTTCAGCACGCGCGGAAAGCGTCCGAGCCGTGACTACGTGTCGGAGCTATCGGATCTTCGCTTCGCGCGCGACGAGCTGCGGGCGACGCACGAGAAGGTCGCGCTCGTCGGTCGCAGCTTCGGCGGTCGCATGTGCGCGTTCCTCGCCGCGGTCGAGCCGCCCGACGCGCTCGCGATCCTCGGGCACCCGATCTCGCCGCCCGACCGTCCCCGACCGGCCGACGAGGACGCGCTGCAGGGGATGCGCTGCCCGACGCTGGTCGTGCAGGGCGAGCGTGACGAGCTCGGGCCGTTCGCGGTCCTGCAGCGGATCGCTCTCGTCAACCCGCTCATCGACCTCATGGTCATCGAGGGCGCCGGCCACGACTTCGGCTCGAAGGAGTCGGAGGCCGTCGACCACGTTGCGCGCTGGCTCGACGCGACGCTGCGTTAGGGCGCGCCAGGTCTCCGCGCCGCCTTCATCAGCGCTTCACATCCCGTCGCGACTCTTGTCGTCGAAACACATCGACGAAAGGGGTCACCCATGAACGGTCTCAGGGTCCTCGGTATCACCGTCATGGCGCTGCTGGTCGGCGTCGTCGCGTATCAGTTCGGACTCTCACAGGGTCTCGCCACCACGCTTCCCGCCAGCGCGGCGCCGGTCGCGTACTACGCGTATCCGCACTACGGCTTCGGCTTCTTCGGGTTCCTCATCCCGCTGTTCTTCATCTTCCTCTTCTTCGGCGCGATGCGCGCCGCTTTCGGAGGCGGACGCGGCGGGTACGGCTCGCGCGGATGGGGCGGCGGTCGCGAGAGGATCGAGGCGATCCATCGCGAGCTCCACGGCGAGAAGCCGAGCGGCGACCGGCCGAGCTCTACCAGCACCTAGCATCCGAGCGATGAAGACGGTCCTCGTCGTCGACGACGAGCCGAAGATCGTCCAGCTCGCGCGGGACTACCTCGAGAACGCAGGATTCGCGGTCGTGAGCGCCTCCGACGGAAAGTCGGCGCTCGCGACCGCACGCGCGTCCCGCCCGGATCTGGTGATCCTCGATCTCGGCCTGCCGGCGCTCGACGGCCTCGATGTCGCGCGCACGCTCCGCCGCGACTCGAACGTGCCGATCGTCATGCTCACCGGACGTGGCGACGAGGCCGACAAGATCGCGGGTCTCGAGATCGGCGCCGACGACTACATCACCAAGCCGTTCAGTCCAAAGGAGCTCGTGGCGCGCGTGCGAGCAGTGCTCCGTCGCACCGAACGGCCGCCGGACTCCGGCGACATCGTCCGTGCCGGCGAGGTCACGCTCGACGTGCCGCGCATGCGCGTACGCGTCGGCGACCGGACCGTCGAGCTGACGGCGACCGAGTTCCAGCTCCTCGTGGCTCTGGCCCGCGCGCCGGGGCGCATCTTCACGCGCGCTCAGCTGCTTGACGCGGTGCATGGTGTCGCGTTCGAGTCGTACGAGCGCGCGATCGACGCGCACGTGAAGAACATCCGGCGCAAGCTCGAACCCGATCCGCGGGAGCCGCGCTACCTCCTGACCGCGTACGGCGTCGGCTATCGCTTCGCCGATGACGAGCCCTAGCGTGTCGGAGCCGGAGCGGTACAACTGGCGACGGGGCGGTGGTGAGCGGCCGCCGTGGTGGCCCGCTGACGAGCCGTTCCCTCCGCCAGGCTGGCCGCGCAGGCGTGTCCGCTTCATGCGTCGCGCCGCGGGGTTGGCGCTCTTCTTCTTCCTGCTCTTCGCGTTCGTTGTCGCGGCGTTCGTCACGCTTCTCATCAATGCGTTCTCTGCCACCGGTTCGGGGTTCTCGGCGTGGGTGCCGGTGGTCCTCGTCGTCGGTTTCGTCTTCGTGCTCGCCGTCGCGCGAGCGATCCGCCGGCTCGTCGTTCCGCTCGGAGATCTGATCGACGCGGCCGAGAGCGTAGAGGCCGGGAACTACGCGGTTCGCGTGCGCCAACGCGGGCCGCGAGAGCTGCGGTCGCTGGCCCGCGCGTTCAACTCGATGTCCGCGCGGCTCGAGGGCAGTGAGGAGCAGCGGCGGCGTCTCCTCGCTGATGTCACGCACGAGCTGCGCACACCGCTCACGATCGTGCAGGGGAATCTCGAGGCGCTGATCGATGGCGTGCACCCGGCCGACGCGGAGCATCTGGCGCCGATCCTCGACGAGACGAGGGTGCTCTCGCGCCTCGTCGATGATCTGCGGACGCTGTCTCTCGCCGAAGCCGGCGCGCTGGCGCTGCACCGCGAGCCGACCGACATCGGCAAGCTGATCGCGGATCTGGTCGCCTCCTTTGGTCCGCAGGCGAGCGCGGCGGGTGTCGCGCTCGTCGGCGAGGTCGACGGAGCGTTGCCGCATTCGGACGTCGATCCCGTCCGGCTGCGGGAAGTGCTCGCCAACCTTGTCTCCAACGCGCTGCGGTACACGCCGCGCGACGGGAGCGTGCGCATCGGCGCGTCGGTGGCGGACGGGCGGCTGCGCCTCTTCGTGCGCGACAGCGGTCCGGGCATCGCCGCCGAGGCGCTCCCGTATGTGTTCGACCGCTTCTACAAGTCCGACGAGTCGCGCGGCGCGGGTCTGGGGCTCGCGATCGCCAAGAGCCTGGTCGTTGCGCACGGCGGCGAGATCGAGGCCACCAGCGCGCCGGGTCAGGGCACCGAGATGCGCCTCTGGCTGCCGACGTCCTGAGCGGCTACGGGGCCTTGCCTCCCGCGTCGGAGTCCATCTGCGCTCGCTGCAGCTTGCCGGAGTAGTCCACGTAGATCGACTTCCACTCGGAGTACACGTCAAGCGCGGCGCGCCCAGCCTCACGGTGCCCGTTGCCCGTCGCCTTCATGCCACCGAACGGGAGCTGGATCTCGGCACCGATGGTGCCGGCGTTCACGTACACCATCCCCGTCTCCGCGTCGCGCATGAAGCGGAACGCGTTGTTGATGTTGCGCGTGTAGATCGATGACGAGAGGCCGTACTTCGTGTTGTTCAGCACTTTGATCGCCTCATCGATGCTCGACACCTCGATCACCGACGTCACCGGTCCGAAGATCTCCTCCTGGGCGACGCGCATGTTGGGCTTCACGTCGACGAGGACGGTCGGCTCGTGGAAGAAGCCCTTCGCCAGAGCGCCTTCGGTGGGGATGCGCCCGCCCGCCGCGATGGTCGCGCCTTCCTTTTCGGCGATCGGCATGTAGCTCGCGACCTTCTCCTGCGCGGCCTTTGACACGACCGGGCCGAGGTCGGTGCCGGACTCGAGCCCATGGCCCATCCGCATCTTCTTCGCTCGCCCGACGAGCTTGTCGATGAGGTCGTTGGCGATGCTCCGGTGCGCGATGACGCGCGAGGCCGCGGTGCACCGCTGACCAGACGTGCCGAAGGCGGACCAGACGATGCCCTCGAGCGAGAGGTCCACGTCGGCGTCGTCAAGGACGACGATCGCGTTCTTCCCGCCGAGCTCGGCGGAGACGCGCTTCAGGAGCCGGCCGGCGATCTCGCTGATGTGCGCGCCGGTGTCCGACGACCCGGTGAAGGAAATGAGATCGACGTTCGGGTGCTTGACGATGTGGTCGCCGAGCTCGCTGCCGGAGCCGAGCACGAGGTTGAGCACGCCCTTGGGGAGGCCCGCCTCCTCGAGGATCTCGACCAGCCGGACCGCCATCATCGGCGTGAACGACGCCGGCTTGAACACGACGGTGTTCCCGAGCACGAGCGCCGGCATGATCTTCCAGGTCGGGATCGCGAACGGGAAGTTCCATGGCGTGATCGCGGCGACGACACCGTGCGGGTGTCGCATGCTCATCGCCCACTTGTTGGGCAGCTCAGCGGGCACCACGTCGCCGAACTGGCGGCGGCCCTCGCCGGCGATGTAATAGGTCATGTCGATGCCCTCCTGGACATCGCCACGGGATTCGGCGAGCACCTTGCCCATCTCGAGCGTCATCTCGCGCGCGAGGTCGTCCTTGCGACGCAGCATGATCTCCGCGGCTCGGTAGAGGATCTCGCCTCGCTTCGGCGCGGGGTAAAGACGCCAGCCGTCCGCGGCGCGCTTCGCGGCGTCGACGGCCTTGTCGACATCGGCGGTGGTCGACTTCGTCGCGGTCGCGAGGATGTCGCCGTTCGCCGGGTCGGTGTCATCGAACGCGGCGCCTGATACCGAGTCCACCCAGCGACCGTCGATGTAGTTCTTCAGATGTGTCGTGGCCATGACTGCACTCCCCTTACTGCGTTGCGCGCGGTCGGCGGACTAAAAGCTGGCGCCGTAGAAGAGCCAGATCGTCAGGCCGCCGACGAAGACGATCCCGAGAAAGATCAGGATGAAGGCGATATTCGCCTGCCGCTCAGGATCGCCGCCTCCTGATAGAAAACCCATGCAGACGGATTATCGCGGCGTGGAGCGGTTCACCTCAAAACGCTCCCCCGCGTACGCTGGCGACGTGGCCAGCCCAGGTCTATCGGGGCGTGACTGGAGCGCTGTCAACCGCCCCGTCGTGGAGAAGTTCCGGAAGGACGGGCGACGCACGCCCGCGGGGACGAATCCACTCCTCCTGCTCACGACGAGGGGCGCGCGGACCGGCCGCGAGCGGGTCACCCCACTTAACTTCTCTCGTGACGGCGACCGCTACATCGTCATGGCATCGAAGGGCGGATCGCCGACGCATCCCGACTGGTACCGCAACCTCCTCGCACAGCCGCTCGTGACCGTCGAAGCTGACGGGGAACGCTTTGCCGCCCGCGCCACGGTGGGCGAAGGAGCCGAGCGCCGGCGGCTGCTCGATATCCACAGCACCGCGATGCCCTTCTTCGGCGCCTACCTGAAGAAGGTGAAGCGGCGCGAGATACCGGTGATCGCTCTGGAGCGCACACCCCAGACGTAAGAGCGGACCGCGACCCACTAGCTGCCCATCACATCGGACAGCCGGTTCACGACCGGCAGGGTCGCCCAGCGCATGACGTGCGAGCGGATCGGCCACAGCGTAGTCGCGCGCGCCGTCGCGGTCGGCGTTCGCGCGACGACGCCGACAAGGTCGTCCACCTGCACCGCGACACGCGTGAGCTGCGCACCCGGGTCGTCGGTGTCTTCGGCGTAGCCCAGTGCAAGATCCAATGGTTGTCGTGGGTTACGCAGACGCGTGAGTCCGACACGTATGTCGACAGGCATCGCGCTCGTCAGTTGCGACCACTGCCCGCTCGGGATCAGCTCTTCACCGACGGCGTGAGCGACCAGCGTCGCGGTCTTCGTGAACCAACGGCTAACGACGGCACGGGTGGGCGCGGCGAGGCGCTCGGGGCGTGATCTCGCGAACACGGCCTGTCGGAAGCTGACTTCGAGCCCGCTCATCCATCCGGCGTTGCATGATCCGCACACGCTGGTGACCAGACGGGAGATGCGGGTGGCCGGTGCGGCGTCGCGCGTCCCGCGGGCCGCAAATGTCGCACGCGATGCGTGTAGTCGTGTCACGAGCCAGCGCGCGAACACATGCTC
>JBDTMY010000011.1:0-9999 GCA_039934015.1 Chloroflexota bacterium
GCAGAACGGCCTCGGTTTCTGGCCGACGTTCTTCGCACTCATTCCCCTCGCGATCCCGCCGATCCTGACCAACGCCTATGTCGCCCTTCGCGGGGTCGACCGCGACGTCGTCGAGGCGGCGCGGGGCATGGGCCTGAGCGAAGGCGGGATCCTCCGCCGGATCGAGCTCCCGCTTGCGCTGCCGCTCATCCTCGCCGGCGTCCGCACGGCGGCGGTCAACGTGGTCGCGACCGCGACGCTCGGTGCCCTGGTCGCTTTCGGCGGGCTCGGCCGCTACATCGTGGACGGACTCGCGCTCCAGGAGTACGACCGGTTGTTCGCCGGAGCGCTGCTGGTCGCGCTTCTCGCGATCGCCGTCGAGGTCGCATTCGGCAGATTCGAGCGCGCCGCGGTGTCGCCGGGCATACGGGTCGAACGGGCCGCGTTATAAGGGAGTACCGACTCAGCGGGCGATCCTGCGACGCGAGGGCCGAGAGACATGCGCTGCGGCCCGGAAGGAGTCCTAGTTGAAGCGAGCCATCCGCATCGCGATCCCGTTCATCGTGGCGGCATTTGTCGCGAGCGCCTGCGGCAGTGCCGGCACCTCCGGTGGGACCAAGCCGGCGATAACCATCGGCTCCACGAACTTCAGCGAGCAGCTCGTGCTCGGGGAGCTGTACAGCCAGATCCTCGAGGCCAATGGTTACACGGTGACCCGCAAGTTCAACCTCGGCAACCGGGAGATCGTGTTCCCCGCGCTGCAGAGCGGGCAGATCGACATGGAGGCCGACTACCTGGCGACCCTCCTCGCGTTCGTCGACAAGACCGCGACCGGGTCGACCGACCCGAAAGCGACCGCGGCTTCCCTGCAGAAGGCGCTCACCCCGAAGGGCCTGACGGTCCTCGACTACGCGCCGGCCGTCGACCAGAACGGCTTCGTCGTCACCAAAGCGACCGCCGACAAGTACAAGCTCGCGAAGCTCTCTGACCTCGCGCCCATCGCGAACCAGCTGGTGCTCGGCGGTCCGCCCGAGTGCCCGAATCGCGAATTCTGCGCGCCGGGCCTGAAGAACAAGTACGGCATCACATTCAAGGAGTTCAAGCCGCTCGACGTCGGTGGCCCGCTCACGGTCACGGCGCTCGTCGGTGGACAGATCGACGTCGGCCTGCTCTTCACCAGTGACTCGACGATCGCGGTAAGGGGCTTCGTGCTCCTCGAAGATGACAAGCAGCTGCAGCTCTCGGACAACGTCGCTCCGGTGGTCCGCAACGAATACCTGACGAGGGCGGGCGATGACTTCAAGAAGACCATCAATTCCATCGCGCCGAAGCTCACGACCGCGGAGCTCACGGCAATGAACAAGCTCGTCGAGATCGACAAGAAAGACCCGAAAGACGTCGCCAAGGAGTGGCTGAAGAAGCAGGGCCTCATCAAATAGGCGACTGGATCTCCCTTGGTGGTGCGCTCGAGCGGGGCGCGGCCGTCGCGTCGTGGGGTGATGGCGGAGAGTGTGAGCTCTTCGCCATCCACGACGACGGAGAGCTGCGCGATCGCTACTGGGACGGCAAGAGCTGGCACCCGTGGGAGTCGCTCGGCGGTCCGTTCAAAGGGCAGCCCGCCGCCGCGGCTCGTGACGCGGATCGCATCGATGTCTTTGCGTTCGACCGTGAGAGCCGCCTTGCGCATCGCTGGTGGGACGGACAACGCTGGGTCCCCTGGGAGATCGTCGAAGGCGCGCCCGAGGGCGACAGCGTCAGCTGTACCTGGAGCGGCGAGCGTCTTGACGTGTTCGTCGGCCGCGACGGCGGCGCGCTCTGGTACAAAGCGTTCAAGTGACAAAGGGGCCGTTCGACTTCGTGATCATCGGCGCCGGCGCCGCGGGCGAGGCGGCAGCGAGCTACGCGCGCGCCCGCGGCGCGTCGGTCGCCATCATCGACCGCGATCTCTTCGGCGGATCCTGTCCGTTCTGGGCCTGCATGCCATCAAAGACCCTGCTGCATGCGGCCGAGGTGCGTGCCCGGGGCGGTGACTACGCCTGGCCAAAGGCTTCAGACCGGCGCGATTACATGATCGACCGCGAGCACCGCGACTATCCGGACGACACCGGGCACGTGAAGTCGCTCCAGGCCGCGGGTGCGACAGCGCTGCGCGGGACGGCTCGGCTCGCCGGTCCGGGCCGGGTCGTGGTCACGCACGATGGGGCGGCGCACGAGCTCGAGGCCAAGAACGTCATCGTCGCGGTCGGCTCCGTCGGAAAGGTGCCTCCGATCGAAGGCCTCGCGCAGGCTGGTCACTGGACGAACGTTGAGGCGACGACGACACGCACGCTCCCGCGGAGCATCGTCGTGCTGGGCGCGGGACCCTCCGGCGTCGAGATCGCGCAGTACTTCGCGCGGTTCGAGGTGCGCACCGCGATCGTCGCCCCGCGCCAGGTGAATCCGACCGACCACCCAAAGAGCTCCGACCTCATCGCCGAGACGCTGCGCCGCTCGGGCGTCGACGTGCGCACCGGCGTGCGTGCGCAGCGCGTGCGGCCGAAGGCCGGCGCCGGCGGCGAGCACGTCATCGAGCTGTCGGACGGCTCGAGCGTATCGGCCGAGATCATCCAGCTGTCGGTCGGACGCACATCGGCGCCGGCGCTCAAGGCGCTCGGCCTCGACACGATCGGTGTCGCGTACGACGGCGCCGACACGCTGAAAGTGGACGTCGATCTGCGCGTGGCGGATCACGTCTTCGCGGCGGGCGACGTCATCGGGCACGAGCTCAGCACGCACCTTGGGCATTACGAGGGCGAGATGGCGGTGCGGATCGCGCTGGGGGACGAAGTGCGCGCCGACTTCAGCGCGATCCCTCGCGTGGTGTACACCGATCCCGAGACGGCGGCGGTGGGGCTGCGCCTGGAAGAGGCGCGTGAGCGGGGCATCGACGCGTTCGAGGAGACCATCGACCTCGCCAGGACCTCCAAGGGCTACATCGTGGAGGCCGATATGGGGCACGTCACGATCGTCGTCGACCGGACCAACCAGGTCGTCGTTGGTGCGTTCATCGGCGGCGTCGGCGCAGGCGAGGCGATCCACCAGGCCGTGCTCGCAGTCAAGCTGCGAACGCCCCTCGACACGCTCGCCCAGACCGTGAACGCGTTCCCCACGACAGCCCGCGAGCTCGGTGGGCGATTCGCCGCCGCCGCCCTGAAGCTGCGCTGAGCTAGAGGACGCCGGCCAGCGCGGCGGTCAGCTGCGCGCGATGCTCCGCGGTCTCGAAATCGAGTAGCGGGTTCTGTGGGAGCAGGTTCTCGGTCACCACGTTGTCCTTTCGGACGTACACCGCCGGATAGATCTCGCCGTTGGTGTTCGCCTCGACCGCGACCGCCACGCCGTCAGCGCCACCGCTGTCGGCGAACTGCTGCAGGGGCACGATGCCGTCGTCGATGATGCCGCGCTGCGCGTCGAACAGCACCGAACGCGCGAGGTAGGACTTCTGGTGCCAGAGCTCCGGCGCGCGAGTGATCTCCGACAACAGGTAGCCAAGCACGTCTTCGCGTTTCAGCACCGGCCGCGCCGGGTCGATCCCGAAATACTTCTGCGCGATGTGGCGAGCCAGGATGCGCGCGTTGTACCGGTGGCCGTGAACGGCGCCCGAGCTGCTCGGCAGTCCGTGCTTCTTCAGACCCTGAGCGCCGCGCGTCGCCGTGCCCGCGAAATAGATGTCGGGGACGCTGATGCTCTCGAAGAACGGCGATTGCGAGGGGATGCGCTCGCGCCCCGACGTGACCACACCGAACGCCTCGAGGTCGCCGAGCGGGGGCGTGAACCCCGTTGTCGCGATGACGTCTTCTGCCTCGAACGTCATCGCGCCACCGCCGTCGCTTCGCGTCGTGCGCACGCGATAGCCGGTGGGCGTGCGCGCGATCTCTTCGATCGACGCGTTGAGCACCGCTACGCCACCGCCGAGAACGTGATCCTCGTACGGCTGGACGTAGCGGGCGCGAACGCCAACCAGCGACTTCGTCACGACCGAGAGCTGGATCGGCCGTGGCGACGCGAGCACGATCTGCTTGGCCCACGGCAGCAGGCCGTTCGCCAGCTCGAAGGCGGAGACCTCTTTGCCGATGATGAAGATCCGCTTCCCGGCATATGACTCGGGTGCCCGCGTTTCGGCGTAATGCGCCACGTCGGCGATCCCCGGAATGTCGGGCTTCCACGGCTGCGCGATGCCGATCGCGAACACCACCACCGGTGCGCGGTACTCGCCCGACGTGGTCTCCAGGCGGAACTGATCGCCGTCACGCGCCGTTGCCGTCCAGCGACAGTCGTAGCGGACCTGGATGCCGGTGTCCCGCGCGAACGTCGCGAGGTTCTGCTCCATCTCCGCCCGAGCCGGGAAGTACGACGTGCCGTCCATCAGCCGCGGTTGGATCGCGCGATGCTGGTCCTCGTCGGGTACGAGAGAGTTCCAGTCGTACCGCTCGTAGAAACGCGTGCCGCGCTCGACCGGCGCGTAGGGCTTGGTCCACGAGAGCAGGCGCTGGAAGAACGGCCAACGCCGGAACATCCCGCCCGGCGCGGGGTCGGCCGAGATCATCGCGTGCGGGACGCCGGCGCGTCTCAGCGAATAGGAGAGCTGCAGCCCGCCGGGGCCACTGCCGACCACCACGAGCGGGTAGTCGCCGGGCGGAAAGGGCTGTTCCGCTAGCCCCGCCAGCGCGTGGCCGTCCGTAGCTTGCGCGCCTCGCTCTGGAGCATGCGCCACATGACTTTCGGATGTCCGCGCATGAACGCTTCGAGCGCGGGGCCCGGGATGATCGCGCAGTACAGCTCGCGCGTTGCGACGATGTCGGCGACCGGCGGCTCGCCAAGGAGCACCGAGATCTCGCCGAAGAAATCTCCGCGGCCAAGCGTGCCGTAGTCCTTGCCATCGACGCGGATCGTGGCTCCGCCCTCGAGGATCACGTAGAACGCCGAGCCGGTGACGCCCTGTCTGATGACGCGCTCGCCATCCGCGAACCGGCGCTCGTCGACGATGTGCGCGACCGAGGCGAGCTCGGCGGCATCGACGTCCGCGAAGAGCGAGAGGCTGGAGAGTCTGTCGGCGAGCTCGCCGGCCGTCGTTGCCATCCGCACATGTCTAGGCCGGTGCCGGGCGGTTGGCAACTCGGCGACCGCGAGCGGACAATCGGCACATGACCGGCCAGCCACTCCCGAGTGGCACCCTGACCTTCCTGTTCACCGACATCGAAGGGTCGACGAAGCTGCTGAACGCGCTCGGCACCGACCGTTTCCACGAGGTCCTCGCCGTTCACACCAAGGCGCTGCGTGACGCCTTCGCCGACGGCGGGACCGAGGTGCGGACCGAGGGCGACTCGCTCTTCGTGGTATTCCACAGCGCGGCCGAAGCGGTGCGCGCGACCGCCGGGGCACAGCGCGCGATCGCCGCAGCGCGCTTCCCGCACGACGCGGTGCTGCGAGTGCGGATGGGCATGCACACGGGGATCGGCACGCCGGCGAGCAAAGAGGCCGGCGCCGACTACGTTGGGATCGACGTCCATCGCGCGGCGCGTATCGCCAACATCGCCCACGGCGGCCAGGTGCTCGCCTCGGGTGCGACCGCGATGCTCGCCGGCCAGGACCTCGGCGATGGCATCACGCTTCGCGATCTGGGCGAGCATCGGCTCAAAGACCTGGCGCAGGCGGAGCACATCTTTCAGCTCGTCATCGCCGGGTTGCCGAACGAGTTCCCGCCGGTGCGCAGTCTCGACCGCGTACCGAACAACTTCCCCACTCAGGTCACGACGTTCATCGGGCGCGGCGCCGAGATCCGTGACGGGCTGCGTCTTCTCGACGGCACGCGGCTGCTCACGCTCACGGGACCGGGTGGCACGGGCAAGACCAGGCTCTCGCTGCAGCTCGCGGCCGAAGCGGCGACGGCGTTCCCCGACGGCGCGTTCTGGGTCGCGCTCGCACCGATATCGGACCCGGAGCTCGTCCCGTCGACGATCGCGCACGCGCTCGGCGTTCACGTCGGCGGGAAGGAGACGCCGCTCGAGCGCGTGATCGAGCACGTGCGTGGCAAACGGATGCTGCTCGTGCTCGACAACTTCGAGCAGATCCTGCCCGCGGCGACCACGGTGTCGGCGCTCCTCGCGAGCGGACCACACCTCAAGGTCATCGCGTCCAGCCGGGCGGCGCTACACATCTCGGGCGAGCAGGAATTCCCCGTGCCGCCGCTCGATCTACCCGACCCCGAGCGTCTCCCATCGCTCGAGGTGCTCGCGCAGTCGGACGCGGTGAAGCTTTTCGTGGAGCGAGCGCGCGCGGTCAAGCCGGACTTCATGGTCACCGCGGAGAACGCCGCGGCGGTCGCGGAGATCTGCCATCGGCTCGATGGACTTCCCCTCGCGATCGAGCTCGCCGCGGCGCGCGTGAAGCTGCTCGCGCCGCAGGCGATGTTGCCGCGCCTGAAGAAGGGGCTCGACCTCCTGGCCAGCACCTCGCCGGATCGCGCGGACCGGCAGCGCACGCTGCGCGGCGCCATCGCCTGGAGCTACGACCTGCTCGACGCAGGACTCCAACGGCTCTTCGCGCGCGACAGCGTGTTCGTCAGTGGCGCGATGCTCGAGCAGATCGAGGAAGTCTGCGGGCCGGCGAGCGACATCGGTGGCGAAGTGCTGGACCGCACCTCGGAGCTGCTCGACAACAGCCTGATCCGACAGCTCGAAGCGGCCGACGAGCCGCGATTCCGGATGCTCGTGACGATCCGCGAGTTCGCGATGGAGAAGCTGGGGACCAGCGGTGAAGAGCCCGCCATCCGAGATCGCCACCTGGACGCTTTTCTCGCGCTGTCGGAGCGCGCGGCTCCGGAGCTCCAGGGTAACGACCAGCGACGCTGGCTCGATCAGGTCGAGCTCGAGCACGACAACATGCGCGCCGGCCTCGAACACGCGATCTCGACGCGAAAGGTCGACGCCGCGTCGCGTCTGGTGTTCGCGCTCTGGCGTTTCTGGCAGGTGCGCGGCTATCTACGCGAGGGGCTCGTCTGGTGCGAGCGCGTGCTCGCGCTGCCGGACGCGGATCCGAGATCACGCATGCGTGCGCTCGAGGCCGCTGGCGGGCTCGCGTACTGGATGGCCGAGCTGCGGATCACCGAACGCTATTACGGCGAGGCCTATGAGATCGCCGGGTCTTTGGGTGCGGAAGCCGAACGCGCAAAGAGCGCCTACAACCTCTCGTTCGTTGACATGTTCCTGAGCAGCGGTGACCACCCAAAGGCGTTGGCACTCTTGCAGGAGGCGCTCCCGATCTTCCGGAGGCTCGGCGACCGCGCGAGCATCGGCCGGACCGCATGGGCCCTCGGCTCCCTCTACGGCGAAGGACCTGATCGGACCACAGCGGATTACCTGATCGCCAAGAAGTTCTCTCACGAAGCGCTCGCGGAGCATCGAGCCCTGGGAAATCGCTTCGACATCGCCTGGGACCTGTACAGCACCGGGCTGGCCGCGCTCAAGCTGGGCGAGCTCGAGGCAGCGGAGCGCGATTGGCGCGAGGCGATCCAGATGTTCGTGGACGCGAACGACTCGAGCGGCATCGTTCTCCTGCTGAGCAACTTCGCGGAGCTGGCCAAGGTCCGTGGCGACACCGAGCGTCACGACACGCTCGTCGGTGCGTGGACCGCGCTCTCGCAGCGCACCGGAGTCGGGCTCGCGACGCTGTGGGGCACAACGGAAGGCCGCGCGGTCGCCAACGACATCCCGCCCGACCGCCGGCCAGCCCTCGAGCGCGGCCTCGCGATGAAGAAGGACGACGCCATCGCGTATGCGCTTACCCAGCCCGCGAAGACCGCCTGATCGTTGTCTGATCAGCTCCTTGACCTGCTTGACTACCGCCGCCGGGTGAACGAGATGTACGACTCGGTGCGTGCGCAACGGGACCGCGACCCGCGCGCGGCGCATCGGCTCTGGTGCGAACGTCGCGACGATCTCTTCCGCTCGCATCCCCTGTCCGCCTTGCCGCCGGACGAACGCGCGTCCTTCCGCGGCCTCCCCTATCGCGAGTACGACCCCGAATTCGCGTTCACGGCGACGGTGCGCCCGCTGCCGCACGAGCGCTACGACGTCGACACGAGCACGGGTGGCGTCATCCCCTTCGTCCGCTTCGGCGCCGTCGATCTTCCGATCGGCACGCTCGAGGTGCTCTGGCTCGACGAGTACAGCGGTGGGGTATTCCTTCCGTTCCGCGACGCCACATCGGGCACGTCGACGTACGGCGGTGGCCGGTACCTGCTCGACACCGCGAAGGGTGCCGATCTCGGCTCGCGCGGTGACGAGCTCGTCCTCGATTTCAACTTCGCCTACCACCCGTCGTGCCACTACGACCCGAAGTGGGTCTGCCCGCTCGCGCCGCTCGGGAATCGTCTCGCAGTGGCCGTCGACGCCGGGGAGCTCGCATGACCAGAGAACAGCGGTGGACGCTGATTGCGACGATCCTCGCGTCAGCGATCGTCTTCCTCGACTCGACGATGGTGAACGTCGCGCTGCCGCGCATCGGACGCGAGCTGCCGTCGTCCGTGTTCGGAGTGCTCGAGGCGCAGTCCTATGTCTCGAACGGCTACCTCGTGACGCTGTCGGCGCTCCTGGTCCTCGCCGGCGCGCTGAACGACTACTTCGGGCGGCGGCGCATGTTCGCGATCGGCCTTGTCGGCTTCCTCGTCACGAGCCTGCTCTGCGGTGTTGCACCGTCGATGGAGCTCCTCATCGTCTTCCGCGTCCTACAAGGCGCGGCCGGCGCGCTGCTGGTCCCGGGATCGCTCGCGCTGCTGAGCGCGGCATTCACCGGCGAGGCACAGGGCCGCGCGTTCGGGATCTGGGCCGGCGCGTCGGCGGCGACGACGATCCTCGGCCCCTTCCTTGGGGGCGCGCTCGTCGACACGGTGTCGTGGCGCATCGCGTTCCTCATCAACGTTCCGCTCTGCGTGCTCGCGGTGTGGGCGACGCTCAGCCACGTTCGCGAGAGCCGCGACGAGAGCGCGACGGGGTCGTTCGACTGGCTCGGCGCGTGCGTGGTCGCCCTGGCCGTCGGCGGTCTGTCGTTCGGCACGATCTACAGCCAGCAGCGCGAGTGGCAGGATCCGCTTGGTATCGCGGTGCTCGTGACCGGCGCCGTCGCGATGATCTCGCTGCCGATCCTGATGGTGACGCGTCGCGACCCGCTGATCCCACCCTCGCTGTTCCGCTCGCGGAACTTCACGGTGACGAACATCTCGACCTTCCTGATCTACGGCGCGCTCTACGTGATCGGCTGGTTCCTGACGCTCTTCCTGCAGGGGACCGTCGGATACACCGCCGCTGCCGCGGGCCTGGCGTTCGTGCCCTCGGGCCTGTTCCTCGTGTTCTTGAGCTCCCGCTTCGGCACGCTCGCCGGCCGCTACGGACCGCGCCTGTTCATGGCCCTCGGGCCTGCGCTGATGAGCCTCGCGGTGCTCTGGTACGCGCGTATCCCCGCGACGACGGAGCCCTGGATGTTCGTGTTCGGCGATCCGCGCACGTACCTCCCGCCGTCGGGCTTTCTGATCGACCTGCTACCGGGAAGTCTGCTGTTCGGATTGGGCCTATCGATGATGGTCGCGCCGCTCACCACGGCGCTCATGACGAGCGTGCCGGTGCGCAACGCCGGCGTCGGATCCGCGGTGAACAACGCCATCTCGCGTGTCGGCTCACCGCTGGTCGGCGCGCTCATCTTCGTCGCGGTCACGGCGAGCTTCTACTCCGCGTTACAAGTGCGTATCCCCGACCTCAACGTGATCGCTCCCCAGACGCGTCTCCGGATCTCGCCGCTCAACGTCGAGCGCCCGTCGGGATCGCCGACGCTGGAGGAGGCGGCACGGATCGCAGCCGAGCGCGAGGCTTCAACGGAGGCGTTCCATCTCGCGATGCTGATCTCCGCCGCGCTGCTCGCGGCGGGCGCGATCACGAACGCGGTCGGCATCGAGAACGATGTCGCGAAGAAGGCCGCCGCCGAACGACGCTA
>JBDTMY010000012.1:0-5157 GCA_039934015.1 Chloroflexota bacterium
GGCATACTCGAAGCACAGTAGATGCCCGCCGAACGTCTGACGTACCAGTCACGCCGCGAGCACGCGAGCCAAGCGCTCCGCGCGCGTGGCCTCGCCGCGCTGCTGCTCTCGCCCGGCTCCGACCTGGCCTACCTCGCCGGCTACCGCGTCTTCGCGAGCGAGCGCCTCACCTGTCTGGTCGTGCGCGCGGACGGCGAGTCGACGCTCGTCGTGCCGGAGCTCGAGTCACCGCGCGCGCGTGCTGCGGCGCCGGACCTTTCACAGCGCACCTGGGGCGAGACGGACGATCCGTGCGCCTTGGTCGCGAGCCTCGTGACCGCGAGGGGCGACGTCGCCGTAGCGGACCAGATGTGGTCGCTATTCGTCCTGCGTCTGCAGGCGGCCATCGCCGGTCGCGGCTTTCAGCTCGCATCCGTCGTCACACGCGAGCTACGCATGCGCAAGGACGCGTATGAACGCGAGGCGCTGCGCGCGGTGTCGGCCGCGGCGGACCGCGCATTCCCGCGTCTCCTGGAACGCGAGTTCGCCGGCCGCACCGAGCGTGAGGTCGGCGCAGACCTCGCCGCGCTCCTCCGCGACGAGGGACACGATGAGGTGACGTTCACCATCGTGGCGTCGGGGCCGAACGGCGCGTCGCCCCACCACGAGACCGGCGATCGCCGCATCGCGAAGGGCGACACGGTCGTGCTCGACTTCGGCGGCACACGCGAGTGGTACTGCTCGGACATCACGCGCAGCGTCCATGTGGGTCCGCAGGTCGATGCGGAGGTGCGCCGCGTCCACGACGTCGTGCGGCGTTCGCAGGAGGCGGGATACGCGGCGGCGCGCGGCGGCGCCACCGCGGCGTCGGTCGATGGCGCCTCGCGCCGCGTGATCGACGACGCGGGCTATGGCGAGCGCTTCATCCACCGCACCGGACACGGGATCGGCCTGGACGGGCACGAGCATCCGTATCTCGTGCGCGGCAATGAAGAGCGGCTCGAGCCGGGTATGGCGTTCTCCATCGAGCCCGGCATCTATATCGCTGGCCGGTTCGGCGTACGCATCGAGGACATCGCGATCATCGCCGACGACGGTCGCGCCGAACCGCTGAACCGAGCGGATCACGCGCTCGCGATCGTCCGCTAGCCCGCTGCGCTTCTGGCTCGCGGTGGTCGCTGCCGCGGTCGCTGACCTCGCTGCGTTCCTGGCTGTGCCCAACTGGATCGGAGTCGCCGCGCTCGGCGCGATCGGCTATCTCCTGTTCTCCGCGTTCGGCGCCGGCTGGTTCGCGGTCCGTAGATCCGCCCTGGCCGGCTTCCTCTCGGTGATCGTCGGCGCGCTCCTCTACGGCGTGTTCTCGCTGTGGGGCCAGGGGGCCGGCGTCGGTGCGGGCGCCGCCGATCTCCTGGGGTGGGAGTCGCGCCTGCTCCTCGCCGTGTTGCCCTTCGCGATCGGCGGCGCGTTCGCGGGCTCGGCCGGTGGCTGGCTGCACCGCCGCGCGACACGGCGCCGCTGATACGCACGCGTCTCGTCGCGGCGGTGGTCGCGACGTCCATCGGCCTCGCCTTCTGGTGGGGGCTCACCGAGCCGCTGCCGGTGCCGCCAGTCATCCTCCTCGGCGTCCCCGCGGCGATCCTGTTCTGCGCCGGTCTCATCGCGGGGCGGCTGGGAGCGATCGCGTCGCCGGTCGCGCTGCTTTTTTCGCTGTTCATCGGGAGCATCATCGCGACGCAGCTGCATCAAGCCTTCCGTCCGAACACGCCGCCGGTGTCCTCGTTCGGCGCGCTGATGGTGCTCGGACTCCCCGAGCTGCTCGTGCCGCTGGCTGCGGCGGCCGTCCTTGGGGCGGTCGGCGGATTACTGGGTGAGCGGCTCCTGCAATCGGCGCCCACCGACCTAGGGGATCGCTAGGGCAGCAGCGGTCTCGCCGCCTGGAGCGCCCACTCATAGAGGGAGTTCGGCAGCACGCCCAGGACGATCGTCGCGAGCGCCGATAGACCCAGCGCGGTCGACAAGAGGCGCGTATTCAGGACCATCGGCGCGCCGGTCTCCGGGTCGTACATGTACATGTGGACGACGACGCGGAGGTAGTAGAAGGCTGCGAGGACGGCATTCAGCGCGATGAACACCGCGAGCCAGGCGTAGCCGGCCTCGAGTACGGGCAGGATCACGAAGACCTTCGCGACGAACCCGACCGTCGGCGGGATCCCCGTGAGGGAGATCAGGAACACGAAGAACGCGAACGCTCCGAGCGCGTGACGGCGGCCGAACCCATTCAGCTCTTCGAGGCTCGCGCCGCGCGAGCCCTCGGTGTCGAAGTACAGCAGGCACGCGAACGCGCCCAGGTTCATGACGCCATACGCGAAGACATAGAAGAGGACAGCCGCCATCGCCGACGGACCGGCCGCCGACGCGGCGACCGCGGCCAGGATGTACCCGGTATGCGCGATGCTCGAGTACGCGAGCATCCGCTTCGTATTCGTCTGTACGAGCGCGACGATGTTCCCGCCGGTCATGGTCACCGCGGCGAGGACGGCGAACACCGTCGTCCAGTCGACCGACAGCGGCGCGAGGGCGATCACCAGCACGCGCAGGATCGCGGCGAACGCGGCGGCCTTCGGCGCGACGGACATGAACGCGGTGGCCGGCGTCGGCGCACCGTCGTAGGCGTCGGGCGTCCACTGGTGGAAGGGAACGACCGCGGCCTTGAACCCGAGGCCCACCGTGACCAGGGCCAGCGCGACGATCGTCGGTCCGTTAGCAAGGCCGACGCGCTGCAGCTCGGTCGCGACGTCGATGTAGCGCGTCGAGCCGGTCACGCCGTACAGCCAGGCGAAGCCGTACACGAGCAGCGCCGAGCTGAACGCGCCGAGAAGGAAGTACTTGAGCGCGGCCTCGTTCGCGAAGCGATCCCGGCGTTGCATGCCCGCGAGCACGTAGATCGGGATCGTCATGAGCTCGAGGCCGACGAAGAGCGTGATGAGGTCCGTTGACAGGGCGATCGTCATCGCACCGACGGTGGAGAAGCACAGCGTGGCGTAGTACTCGGCGGGAGGGATGCCGCGTCGCTCGAGGTAAGACGGAGCGACGACCGTCGCGAACACCGCGAGCACGATGAATACGGCTCGGAAGAACGTCGTGAAGGTATCCACCTGCACGTACCCGCCGAAGTACTGACCCGACGGTGTGGTCAGCGGGCCGCCGAGGAACGCGAGGGCGAGACCGACGACCGTGATGGCCGGCAGCACGCGGCGGGCCTGGGTGCGCGAGAGCAGACCGTCCACGACCAGGAGCACGCAGGCGGTCAGCGTGACCATGATCTCGGGCAGGATCGGCGTGATCGTGTCGACGAACGCGCTCACTTGAACGCGACCTGGAATCCTGGATCGGTCGCGAGCCGCAGCACCTGCTCGAGCGAGGGCTCGATGATCGCGATCGCCACCTGCGGAAATACGCCGAGCAGGACCGTCAGGACGATCAGCGGCACGGCGCAGATCACCTCGATCGGTGAGAGGTCAGGCAGCGTGCGGTAGGCCTCGCGGACCGGCCCATACATCACGCGCTGGAACATCCACAGCATGTACACGGCGGCGAGGATCACGCCGAGGGCCGCGGCCGGACCCCAGAACAGGCCTCCCAGCGGCACGCCGCTGAACTTGAACGTCCCGAGGAGCACGAGGAACTCCCCGACGAAGCCGCTCAGCCCCGGCAGGCCGATCGACGCAAGCACGAAGATGCCGAAGAACGTCGTATAGAGGGGCCACCGGTTCGCGAGGCCACCGAGGTCCGCGATGAGGCGACGGTGAGTGCGCTCGTACTGGATCCCGACGAAGAGGAACAGCCCCCCGGTCACGAACCCGTGGTTGAGCATCTGCAGCACCGCGCCGACCGCGCCCTGCGCGTTGAGGACGAAGATGCCGAGTGTCACGAAGCCCATGTGCGCGACCGACGAGTACGCCACGAGCTTCTTGAGATCCTTTTGCACCGTCGACACCGCGGCCCCGTAGAGGATCGCGACCACGGACAGGACGATGATCACCGGCAGCCAGAGCTGCGTCCCCACCGGGAAGAGTGGCAGCGCGAAGCGCAGGAAGCCGTAGCCACCCGCCTTCAGTAGGACGCCGGCCAGGATGATCGAGCCCGCGGTCGGCGCCTCGACATGAGCGTCGGGCAGCCAGGTGTGGAACGGGACCATCGGCAGCTTGATCGCGAACGCGAGCCCGAACGCGAGGAACACCCAGAACTGGAACTCCGTTGAGAAGCGGCCGCGCGACGCGAGCAGCTCCGGCAGCGAGAGCGTGCGCGAGCCCTCGTCGCCCGACGCGAGCCAGACGGCGACGATCGCGACGAGCATGACCAGCGAGCCCGCCAGCGTGAAGATGACGAACTTGAGCGTCGAGTAGATGCGCCGCGGTCCGCCCCAGATGCCGATGATGAGATACATCGGCACGAGCATCAGCTCGAACATCACATAGAAGAGGAAGAGGTCGAGCGACACGAACACGCCGACCATTCCGATCTCCAGCACCAGGAACGACGCCATGAACGCGGGTAGACGGTCCTTGATCGCGCCGCCCGATGAGTACAGAACTGAGATGAAGGTGAGCAGCGTCGTCATCGGCACGAGCAACACCGAGATCCCGTCGACGCCGACGAGGTAGCGGATACCGAGGCTTGGGAGCCAGGCGACGTTCTCCACGAGCTGGAAGCCGGCCTCGCCGACCTGGAACTGCGCGAGCATGACGAGGGACAGCGCGAGCTCGACCAGCGTCGTGGTGACCGCGACCTGCTTGACCGCGCGCGGATCGCTACGGAACACGTAGAGCGGCAGCAACCCGAGGGCGGGCACCACGAGCAGCAGCGTGAGGATGTGGTCGATCGTCATCGGGTGAAGATCCCCGCCGCGTAACCGCCGTAGGCCACCAGGATCACGAGCAGGCCGGCCACGATCGTGAGCGCGTAGTTACCGACGACGCCGGTCTGTAAGCGGCGGAGCGCGCCTCCGCCCACGGCCGCGAGCCAGCCGAGCCGGTTCGCGAGACCGTCGATGACGTGGATGTCGAAGGCCCACATCGCACCGAACGCGGCGCGCAGTGCCTCGACGATGCGACGGTCGTAGAGCTCGTCGATGAAGTACTTGTTCACGAGGACCCGGTAGAGCGGGCCCGAGGCGCG
>JBDTMY010000013.1:0-6913 GCA_039934015.1 Chloroflexota bacterium
CCGATAACCCCGGTGGGGCCCCGCGGGTACGCGTTTCGAGACAAGGATAGCGTGCTCAGACATCGTCGCGCAGCAGAGCCCTGCGCACGGCATCCCAACATTCTTCTTCGCCGCGCGCCGTTAGGGTGACGCCGTGCGGCTCGCACTCTATGGCTTCGGGAACGTCGGACGCGCGCTGGCGCGCATGCTCGTCGCGACCGGCGCGCCCCTCACCGTCACGGCGCTCGCCACCAAGACCCATGGCGCGGTCGTCGACGCGAAGGGCATCGATCTCGCAACGATCCTCGCCGGCACCGATCTCCCGCTCCGTGAAGCGCCGGCGATCGCATCGCTGCCGGCGGACATCCTTGTTGAGTTGACGCCGCTCGACGCGCGAAACGGCGAGCCAGCCCTGACGTACATCCGCGAAGCCCTAGTGGCCCGGATGCATGTCGTCACCGCCAACAAGGGACCGATCGCACGGGCGTACCGCGAGCTCGATGCGCTCGCAACGAAGAACGACCGGATGCTGCGCTTCGAAGCGACGCTCGCCGACTGCCTTCCGGTGTTCACCCTGCGACGCGCGGCTCTGCCGCTCGCGAGGATCACGGCGATCCGCGGGATCGTCTCGAGCACGAACAATCACATCCTGACCGCGGCCGCTGCCGGCGTCTCGTTCGCGGATGCCCTGGCCGAGGCCCAGCGTCTGGGCATCGCCGAGGCCGATCCGCGCAACGACCTCGACGGCCACGACGCGGCTGCGAAAGCGACGATCCTCGCGAACGTGCTCATGGACGCGAACCTCACGCCCGAGGACGTCGCGCGCGACCCGATCGACGCGCGGGCCGCGACCGCCGCGCGCGCCGCGGCCGCGAGCGGCGACCGCCTGAGGCCGCTGATCGAGATCGTGCGGCACGACGGTCAGGTGGTCGCCTCGTTCGGCCCGCGCCGTCTCGGTCCGCTCGACCCGCTGTACGCCGTGGACGACTTCTCGATGGGCCTCGTATTCGAGACGGACCTGGCGGGTCGTGTCGTGGTGCAGCTCCACGACCCGCACGTGGACCAGGTCGCCTACGCCATCCTCACCGACTTGATCGAGATCAGCGGTAAGATGCCGCGACGGTGAAGCGCTGGACTTCGCGCGACCTGCGATCGCTCGGCATTGGGGTCGCGTACCTCGCGCCGTCACTGCTCCTGTTCGCGGCGTTCGTGTTCATCCCGCTCGCGCAGACCATCTACCTGAGCTTCTTCAACACGCGGGCCACGGGAGCGATCACCTCGTTCGCCGGGCTCGATCACTACCTCGAGCTGCTGACGTCGGAGGCCTTCCGCACCGGCTTACTCGCGACCGCGCTGTTCGCGCTGTACACGGTGCCGGTCGGGATCGCGCTCGGCCTGGTCCTCGCGGTCATGCTGAACCAAAGACTCCGCGGCATCAACGTTTTCCGCACGATGATGTCGAGCACGATCGCGATCTCGGCGGCGGTCGGCGCGCTGATCTGGCTGCTGCTATTCAACCCGAGCCTCGGGCTCTTCAACTACCTCCTATCGCGCGTCGGCGTGCAGGGACCGGAGTGGCTCATCCAGCCCGCGACGGCGATCATCGCCGTGTCGATCACGACGATCTGGCTGACGCTCGGAACGAACATCATCGTGCTGCTCTCAGGTCTCCAGGGTGTGCCCGAAGAGATCTACGAGGCCGCGCGCCTCGATGGCGCGCAGGGCCTGCGTATGTTCACGCGCATCACCGTCCCGATGGTGTCGCCATCGTTGTTCTTCCTATTGGTCGTCGACACGGTCGCCGTGCTCCAGGCTTTTACGCAGATCCATCTACTCACCCGCGGTGGCCCGGTGGACGCGACGCGGGTCCTCGTCTACAGCATCTACCTGGACGCGTTCCAGAACTTTCAGTTCGGCTTCGCAAGCGCGCAGGCGGTGATCCTGTTCCTGCTCGTCATGGGGCTCACGCTCATCCAGTTCCGCTTCGTCGAGCGACTGGTCCATTACCAATGAGCTTTCGCACCGTCGCGAGCTACGCGCTGCTCGTGGTCGGTTCGATCGTGGTCGCGTTCCCGCTGCTTCTCGCGCTCGCGTATTCGCTGATGAGCGAATCCGAGATCGCGACCTTCCCACCGCCGGTCTTCCCGGCGCAGCCGACGCTGGACAACTATGGGAAGGTCTTCGCGACGATCCCGATCGGCCGTTATCTGCTGAACAGCGTCATCGTGTCGTCGGCCGTGGTGGTAGGCCAGCTCCTCACCGCGAGCCTAGCCGCGTACGCGTTCTCGTTCCTCGTCTTCCGCGGGCGGCAGCTGCTCTTCATCCTGTTCCTCAGCACGCTGATGATTCCGTGGGAGGCCACGATCATCCCGAACTACATGACCATCCGGACCATCGGGTGGCTCGACACGTACCAGGGGCTCGCGGTCCCGTTCATGGCCACGGCCTTCGGGACGTTCCTGCTGCGGCAGGCGTTCCTCCAGATCCCGCGTGAGCTGTGGGATGCGGCGCGGATCGATGGCGCGTCTTCGTTCCGCTTCCTGATCTCGACGGTGATCCCGCTGTCGCGCCCGGCGCTGAGCACGGTGGCGATCTACGGGTTC
Organism: Chloroflexota bacterium; assembly: GCA_039934015.1. Classification (GTDB taxonomy): domain Bacteria; phylum Chloroflexota; class Limnocylindria; order P2-11E; family P2-11E; genus CF-39. The sequence goes on from JBDTMY010000013.1 coordinate 2,583, forward strand.
CTTTCGACGTACAACCAGTACTTCTGGCCGCTCCTCGTCACCAACCAGACCCTCATGCGCACGACCCAGGTCGGCATCGCGCAGCTGCGGTTCGAAGAATCGCTACGCTGGGGCCTGGTCATGGCCGGTGTCATCATGGTTGCCGTACCGACGCTCGCCTTACTGGTAGTGGGACAGCGTCAACTCATCCGAGGCCTGACCGCGGGGGCGGTCAAGGGTTAGGGCGATGGAGGGAAAGATGCGCAGACTCGCAACGCTCGCTCTCGCGTTCACGGTGGTGGCCGCCGCGTGCGGCGGCGCGGGCCCCGGCGGGGGCGATAGCAGCGCGCTCGCGCCAGCGAAGGACATCGCGCCGGCCGCGACGATGACCTGGTGGCACGCGATGGGCGGCGTGAACGGCGAAGCGATCAACAGGATCGTCGCTGCCTTCAACGGCAGCCAGAGCAAGATCAAAGTCGAGGCCATCTTCCAGGGCAACTACGACGACCTGCTCGCGAAGCTGAACACCGCCATCGCGTCGAACGCCGCGCCGGCCCTCGTGCAGGTGTACGACATCGGCCAGCGCTACATGTACGACAGCGGGCAGGTCGTGCCGATGCAGGCGTTCATCGACCGGGACAAGTTCGACACGAAGGACTTCGAGCCCGCGGTGATCAACTACTACAAGTACCAGGACAAGCTGCAGAGCATGCCGTGGAACGCATCCTCCTCGATCCTCTTCTACAACAAGGACGCCTTCAAAGAGGTCGGCCTCGACCCGGAGAAGCCACCGGTGACGTTCACCGAGGTCGCCGAAGCCGCGAAGAAGCTGACGAAGAAGGATGCGAGCGGGGCGACAGTCCGATTCGGCTTCGGTCCGTCGATCTATGGCTGGCTCTTCGAGCAGCTCATGGCGACCTCCGCCGCACCGTACGCCGACAACGGCAACGGCCGCGATAACCGCGCGACGAAGGTCCTGTGGAATAGCGCCGCGGGAAAGACGATCCTCGACTGGTGGAAGGCCGGTGTCGACGGCGGCTACTTCTACAACCCGGGGATCGACAACCCGGGATCTACGAACGCGTTCAACGCCGGTAAGACCGCGATGTACATCGAAAGTACTGCCGCTCTGCGCGGCACGATCAATGTCGCGAAGTTCCAGGTCGGCACAGGCCTGTACCCGCGCCCGGACAGCAAACCGAAGGACGGCGGCAACATCATCGGTGGCGCGTCCCTTTACATCATGAAGAGCCGGCCGGCCGCCGAGCAGCAGGCCGCATGGGAATTCGTGAAGTACGCGATGACCGCGGCCGTACAAGGGCAGTGGCAGTCGGACACGGGCTACTACCCGATCGTGAAGGCCGCGTACGACACGGGCCCAAGCAAGGAATGGGCGACCAAGTACCCGCAGTTCCTCACTGCGATCACGCAGATCCGTGAGTCGCCGCAGAACCGCAATACCAATGGCGCGGTCCTGGGCGTCATGCCGCAGGCACGCCAGCGAACCCAGAAGATGATCGAGTCGGTCCTGCTCGGGCAAGCCACCAGCCAGGCGGCGCTCGATGCCGCCGTGACAGAAATCAACGCCGCGATCGACAAGTACAACAAGGCGAACCCTTAACGTAATCCGGCAGCTTTGCAGCCGTCATCTGCGGGCACACTGCTGCGCAGTGCCGCAGTAAACACGCGACAAGAGACGGTGCGGTCGCTCAGCGACCGCACCGTCGATCTCCTGGTCATCGGTGGCGGAATCATCGGAGCCGGGATCGCGCGCGACGCGGCCCTCCGCGGACTCTCGCTCGCGCTCGTGGAGCAGGACGACTTCGCCTCAGGCACGACCTCGCGGCCGACGCGGCTGATCCACGGCGGCCTTCGCTACCTTGAGCTCTTCGACTTCGCTCTGGTGCGCAGCGATATGCGCGAGCGCGAGATCCTCCTCCGCATCGCCCCGCACCTCGTGTTCCCACTTCCCTTCCTGTTGCCGCTCTATCGACCCAGCCTCTGGTACCAGTTCAAGCTCCGGATCGGCATGCAGCTATACGACATGCTCTCGCTCGACAAGAGCCTGCCCAAGCGAAAGTGGCTCGATCCGGGCGAGACGCTGGCCGCCGAGCCCGCGCTCGACCCCGAGGGGCTGCAGGGCGCTTGGCGCTTCTACGACGCGCAGGTCCCCCACGTCGAGCGTCTCGTCATCGAGAACGTCGTCGACGCGGCGAACCACGGCGCACTGATCCTCAATCACGCCCAGGCCACCACCTATCTCCGCGAGGGCGACCGCGTCGTCGGCGCCACGGTGCACGACCGGATCGCCGGGACCGACGTCGAGGTGCGGGCGAGGCTCACGGTCAATGCCACCGGCCCATGGCTCGACCGAACGATCGCGCCGCTGCGGACGCCGCCGCAAAAGCCCGCGAAGCCGCTGCTGCGCCTCACCAAGGGCATCCACCTCGTCACGCCGCGCGCGACGCAACAGGCGCACGTCCTCTTCGCGAAGAGCGACGGCCGGCTCTTCTTCGTGCTGCCCTGGCTCGACACGACGCTCGTCGGCACGACCGACACCGACTATCAGGGCGACCCCGCCGAGGCGACCGCGACCGAGGAAGACGTGCGTTACCTGCAGGCCGAGGCACGACGGGCCTTTCCGAACGCGCCGTTCGACGAGATCTATTACACGTATGCCGGCGTGCGCGCGCTGGTGCGTGAAGAGGGCGTCGCCGAGGGCGAGGTTTCGCGCAAGCACGCGCTCGTCGATCACGAGCACCGCGACGGTGTCGCCGGCGTCCTGTCCGTGGTCGGCGGGAAGATCACCGCGTACCGCGCCATCGCCGAGGAGCTGACGGACCTCGCGACACGAAAGCTTGGGCGCGGGTCAGGCACAGCGGGCCCGCACCAGGACTCACTCACTGCGACAGCGCTGTTGCCGGGCGCCGATGGGTCGCGAGCGCGCGAGATCGCCACGCTGGCCGCGGGAGACCCGTCGCTCGCCGCACCGCTCTGCCCCCACCATCACGGCAGCGCGGCGGAGATCACGCACGCGGTCCGTCGTGAATGGGCGATGACGATCGGCGACGTTCTTCTGCGACGGACCGCCCTCGGTCTTGCCGAGTGCCAGGGCCTCGACTGCCTTGATGCGGTCGCGGTCTCCATGGGACGGCTCCTCGGCTGGGATGACGAGCGCCGCAAGAGTGAGATCGCCGCCTACTGCCGCGAGATCGAGCCGATGCGACGCTTCAGCGTGAAGTGAGCTTCATCCTGGCGCTCGACCAGGGAACGACCGGGTCGGCAGCGCTCGTCTTCGACGCGGCCGGCGCGGTCCGAGGCAGCGCCGATCGCGAGATCGCGCAGAGCTACCCGGCATCTGGACACGTCGAGCACGATCCGGACGAGATCTTCGCGACGACGGTCGCCGTCGGTCGCGGCGCCATCGCCGCCGCCGGCATCAAAGCGAGCGATGTCGCGGCCATCGGGATCACCAACCAGCGCGAGACGACGGTGGTGTGGGACCGCGCGACCGGCCGCCCGATCCATCCCGCGGTGGTGTGGCAGAGCCGCGCGAGCGCGGCCATCTGCGAGGGTCTGCGCGCCCGCGGCCTCGAAAAGATCGTGCGTGAGCGCACTGGCCTCGTCATCGATGCGTACTTCTCCGCGACGAAGGTGCGCTGGATCCTCGATCAGGTCCCCGGCGCCCAGACGCGCGCCGCCGCGGGCGAGCTTGTGTGTGGGACGATCGACACCTGGCTGGTGTGGAAGCTCACCGGCGGGCGCATCCATGTGACCGACGTGTCGAACGCGTCGCGGACGATGGTCTTCGACATCCACCGGCGGCGCTGGGACGACGAGCTGCTGGCGATGCTCGACCTTCCCCGCGCGATGTTCGCGACGCCCGTGCCGTCCAAGGGCACGGTCGGCGACACCGATCCCGCGCATTTCGGCGCAGCGCTGCCGATCGCGGGGATCGCCGGCGACCAGCAGGCCGCGCTCTTCGGACAGACGTGCTTCGCGCCGGGTGAGGCGAAGAACACCTACGGCACCGGCTGCTTCCTCCTGGCGAACACCGGCGCGACCGCCGCGCCGGCGCGCGGTGGCCTGCTGACGACGATCGCCTGGGACATCGGCGATGGCGCGCGGTACGCGCTGGAAGGAAGCGCGTTCGTCACCGGCGCCGCGGTGCAGTGGCTGCGCGACGGCCTCGGGCTGATCACGAGCGCCGACGAGACCGAGGCGCTCGCGACGAGCCTCCGCGGCAACGACGGCGTGTACTTCGTGCCCGCGTTCACCGGCCTGGGCGCCCCGCACTGGGACATGTACGCGCGCGGACTGCTCATCGGGATCGAGCGCGGGACCACCCGCGC
>JBDTMY010000014.1:0-1717 GCA_039934015.1 Chloroflexota bacterium
CCCGCTGCTCGCCTGCGAGTCGCGCGTCATCGTGACGCGGTCGCCTTCGCCGCAGGCGGCCACGCCGTCCGGAGCCATCGCGCCATCGCCATCGGTGACGGCGGACCCGACCCCTGCGAAAGTCGCGCTGCGGCCGACGACCGGCATCACACCCGCCGCCCGCCTCCTCAGCTATGAGCGCGCGAGCGACATCCCGCGGATCGTCCCGCAGTTCGTCCTCACCGACGACGGTCGCGTGATCACCGTGGATGCGAGCGGAGAGTTCATGCAGCGAAAGCTCACGCCAAGCGGCACCGCGGCGATGGTGCTGCAAGCCATCGAGACCGGACTGTTCGACCGCGACGCGTCGCACGGTCGCGTCCTTCGACCCGGTCCGCCACCACTGGGACGCGGTGCGACCATCTTCATCGTTGTCGTTGCGAACGGTGCGCGCGAGATCCGTGTGACCTTCGAACCAACGGGTCAACCCGACGACTCGATGTATGAGCCATCGGCGACTCGCGCGAGATTGACCGCGCTCGTGCGTGGCTACGAGGATCTCGCGTGGGTGCCCGCGACGCACTGGGTGGAGTCGCGGCAGCAGCCCTACCGGCCGGCGGCCCATCGGCTGTTCCTCCAGATCGAGCCGAACGTCAAGCCATCGGGCAGCCCCACTGATGCCGAGACGGTCTGGCCCTTCTTCACCGCGATCGAGAGTGTCGGCGACCTGGTGAACGGACCGGCTGCGCCCTGGCGATGCGCGGTCATCGTCGACGACGACGCGCGGGCGCTCGCGGAGTCACTGACGCGTGCCGGCGCGATCACTCGCTACGGCCCGGGTTCGCCATCCGCGCAAACCGACCTCACGTGGCGCGGTAGCGGGACCCTCCGCCTTCAGCTCAGCCCGCTGCTGCCGCACGAGCCGCTGACATGTGTGGGAGCGCCGACGCCGCTATAACCGGCTAGGTCACCGTCACCCCGAGCCGCGCGCCGAGCTCGCGCACCACCTCGACGATGAGATCGATGTCGGCGTCGGTGGTCCGCCAGTTCACGATCGCCGGCCGAAATGCGACGTGACCGCGGTAGCGCGTCGTGCCGACGTACACGCGCCCGTCGGCGAGCAGGTCCGCGCCGATCTTCGCATTGAGCCGGTCGAGCGCGTCCGCGGCGAGACCCTCCGGCCGGTAGCGGAAGCAGACGATGTTGAGCTGGACGTCCGCGAGCCGCTCGAGATCGGGCGCGGCATCCACCGCGCGGGCCAGGCGCTGCGCCAGCTCGAGATGGCGCTCGATCATCGCGCGATGGCCCGACCGCCCGTAGGCGCGCAGCGTCGCCCAGATCGCGATGCCGCGCGAGCGCCGCGATGCCTCAGGCCCGCGTCCGCCGAACATCGCGTGCTCGCCGGGCTTGGGCAGATACGGCGCGCCGATCGCGAACGCGTTGTCCAGCAGCGAGGCGTCGCGCACGAACGCGAAGCCCGAGTCGTAGGCGACGTTGAGCCACTTGTGACCGTCCGCGATCGCGGAGTGCGCCCGCTCCACGCCGGCCGCCAGAGGCGCGGCGCGCGGCGTGATACGCGCGAAGAGACCGAACGCGCCATCGATGTGGAGCCACGATCCGTATCGCTCGGCCAGATCGGCCATGCGCTCCAGCGGATCGAAGTCGCCCGCGTTCACCTCACCCGCATTGCCCACGACGATCGCCGGCGCGCCGTTCAGCGACTTCAGCGCGTCCTCGA
>JBDTMY010000015.1:0-5303 GCA_039934015.1 Chloroflexota bacterium
CTCCGGATCGCGAAGAAGCCGGAGGTGCAGTCGCGGATCGGCACGAGCAGGTTGCCCATCAGGCACGCGGCGCGAGAGACAACGCGCCGCTTCAGCGGCCAGTCCTCCGTCCCGCCGCCCGTCACGTAGCGGCTGCCCACGGCGAGGTCCGCTCCATCATCGATCGCCGACACGAGCCTCGGCACTGCCTCGGGCGGATGCGACAGGTCAGCGTCCATCACGACCAGCACGTTCCCACGCCCTTGCGCGAATCCCGCCAGGACGGCTGAGGCCAGCCCGGCCTTGCCTGGCCGGCGCACGACCCGCACGGGATGCTTATCGGCATACGACTCAGCGAGGTCGGCGGTGCCATCGGGAGAGCCGTCGTCGACGATGATCAGCTCCCACGTGTGGGCGACGAGCGCCTGCGCGAGTCGCGGCACAAGCTGGCGCAGCGAACCGACCTCGTTGTATGTGGGAACGACGACGGAGATGAACGTCGGGCTAGTCTAGGGTTCGTGCGCGTCACCTTCGATGCGCGCCATCTGCAAACGGTGGCCCGTGTTCGCGGTATCGGTCGCTACACACGCAACCTGCTCGCGGCATTCGCGCGCCTCGCTCCCGATGACATCGAATGGACGCTGCTGCGCCTCCGCAATTTCCCGCCGGCCGATCCCTCGCCGGCGCCGCCGCATCGCGATCTGAACACGCTTCGCCTGCGCCGCCCGGAGCTGTCGATGCTCGCCCTGGATCCGATCCTCCTTTCGGCGGAGCTCGCCGTGGCGCGACCGCACGTGTACCACTCGACGCAGCTTGGGTTGCCTGCGCTGCGTCGCTGCCGCGCGGTGATCACGATCCATGACCTCGCGCCGCTGCGCTGGCCGCAGCATTACCTGCGCCTGCCGCACGCCCGGCTCGGTCACGCATGGGAGTACTCGCTCGCGCAACGGGCGGACGCGGTCATCGCGGTGTCCGAGGCGACGCGGCGCGACGTCGTCGATCTGTTGCGCGTGCCGCCGGAGCGCGTAACGGTGATCCCGGAAGCCGTCGACACCGAGTTCCGGCCGCCGCCGGCGGAGGAGGGCCGTCGCGTCGCGAAAACATTTGGCGTGCCCGGCCGGTACGTTCTGTATGTCGGACAGTTCGATCCGCGCAAGAACATGGAAGGCCTGCTCGCCGCGTTCGCGCGCGCGGCCTCCGTCGACCGTGAGCTGCGCCTGGTGATCGCCGGCGACCTCGGCAAGCTGTCCTCGTTCCTCAGGAGCGCGCTCGAGCGGACGCAAGCGCCGCGTGAGCGGATCGTCGTGACGGGACGCGTGGACGACCCGACGCTGGCCGCCCTGTATGCCGGGGCGGAGTGCCTGCTGCACGCCGCGCTGCTGGAGGGCTTTGGCCTGACACCGCTGGAGTCGCTCGCCGCCGGCACGCCCGTGGTCGGCTATCGCGCAGGCGCGGTCCAGGAGGTCGTGGGCGACGCCGGCGTGCTGGTCGATCCCGACGACCCCGACGCGCTCGGTGACGCGCTCGTTGGGTATCTCGGAGACGGCGCTCGGCAGCTCGAGCTGCGCGCGCGGGCGCGGCCGCGGGCCGCACGTTTCTCGTGGGACCGCGCCGCCGCCGACACGCTCGCCGTCTACCGGCGCGTCGTCTAGCCCGGTACAATTTAGGTCCCCGTGGCACGTCGTATCCCTCTTCCGCGACTCACACAGCGTCAGCGCATGGCGCGGTGGCAGCGCGAGCGCCGCCAGCAAACGATCATCGTCACGATCTTCTCGGCGATCCTGTTCTTCACGCTCGGCCTGGTGGCCTGGGCGGCCTCGTCCCGCTACTACACCGACAACCTGAAGCCCGCGCTCATGTTCGACGGGCGCGCGGTCTCATTGCGCGAATACAGGCGCGAGCTGGCGTATCAGTACGTCCGCTTCTACGTCGACTTCGGCGTTCCACCCGGTTACGAGAACGATCCCCAGGTCACCCAGCAGAAGGCCGAGTACGAAGGCGTCGCGCTCAACGCGCTCATCGAAGAGGCCATCCTCGACTCCGCCGCGCGGGCCGACGGCATCAGCTACGACGCGGCCACCATCGAGGCGAAGTACAACGAGGACTTCGGCGAGTACCACCCGCGCCACATCCTCATCACGCCCAAGGGCGACGACAAAGAGCTCGGGGAGCAGGTCGCGCTTGCGAAGGCGCGCGCCATCGCCGATCAGCTCAAGCAGGACCCGAACGACCAGAACATCTGGAACAAGCTCGCGGAAGCGAACTCCGACGACACGAGCAACTCCGCATCCGGCGGCGATCTTGGCTGGGTGAGCAAGGGACAGTTCGTACCGGAATTCGAGGACGCGGCCAAGGCGTTGGCGCTCGGCCAGGTGTCGGACCCGGTGAAGAGCCAGTTCGGGTACCACATCATTCAGGTCATCGAGAAGCGCGGACCGAGCGAGAACGCGTTCGTGAAGCGCGCGGGGTCGTACGGGATCCCGACCGAAGAGATCAGGGCTCGCGCGAAATACGAGCTGCTGCGCGAGGAGTACACCAAGCGAGCGCAGGAGCGGAACACGCAGTCGCCAACGGAGCAGGTGCACGTCGCGTGGATCCAGGTCGCGACGCCGTTCCCGAGCGCGGGCGGTGACTTCCAGACGTATTCCGATCAGTTGAAGAAGATCGGGGACATCCAGGACGCGTTCGACAAGGGGACGGATTTCGCCGAGATCGCGAAGCAGTTCAGTGAGGACACCGCGACGAAAGAGACCGGCGGCGATCTCGGCTGGCAGGCGCGCGGGATGCTCACGGACATCGATCTCGAGAACGAGCTCTTCAGCCTCGATACGGGCCTGCGGACGCGGCAGCACAGCGACCGCGCCAACACCGCCTGGTACAAGATCCTCGAGAAAGACCCGGCGCGCGCGCTCGAGGACGCGCAGAAGACGAAGATCAAGGACAGCGCGTACACGTACTGGCTCCAGCAGCAGAAGAAGGCGCATGGCGTCCAAAAGCTGGTGCCCGGACACGAGCTCGACGGCTGATCTTCCCGGCGCGCTCCAGCTCCTCCTCGCGCGGTTTCCCGGCGGATTCGACGTCATCCCCGCGAGCGCGCTCGACCGCCACTCATTCTCGACACTGCGCGCCGTCGTTCTCGTGCTCGACGCGAAGCCCGACGTGGCCGTGCTGCGCAAGCACTATCCGCCGCTGCACCCGCTGGTAGCGCTCGCGCCGTCCGGTGAGCGACCGCTCACCCTCGAGTCCTTCACGGCATCGGACGCGCGCTTCGTGATCTTTCCGCCCGTGGATCCATACGTCGATCTTGCGTCCGTGGCCGCGGTCAGCCGCATCGCCGAACGTCTACGCGCGCCCGATGGGTGTCCGTGGGACCGCGAGCAGACGCACGCCTCACTCCGACCGCATCTGCTGGAGGAGGCGTACGAGGCGCTCGAGGCCATCGACTCCGGCGACCCCGAGAAGCTGCGCGACGAGCTCGGTGACCTGCTGTTCCAGGTCGCGATCCATGCGCAGCTCGCTCATGAGGAGGGCACCTTCGACATCGCCGATGTAGCGCGGCGGTTGGGAGAGAAGCTGGTGCGGCGGCATCCGCACGTCTTCAAAGGCGACGCGATCGAAGGCGGCGACCTGCTCGCACAGTGGGAGCGCATCAAGCGAGACGAGCGCCAGGCCGCGCCGCAGAACGCGAAGGACAGCGTGGTCGGCGGTCTGCCAAAGGAGCTTCCGGCGCTCTTCGCGGCCGAGCGCCTCCAAGAGCGCGCCGCACGCGTGCGCATGGTGCCGCCGCGGATCGAGCTTCCCATCGACGTCGACGATCCCGAGTTCCTCGGCGAGCTGCTGTTCGACCTCGTCGGCGCCGCGCGCGAGCAGGGCTTCGACGCGGAGGCCGCGCTTCGCGAGGCCAACGAGCGCTTCACGCGGCACGTCGCGCGCGTCGAGATGCGCGCCCGCGCCGACGGTCGCGCGCTGGAGTCGTACTCTGCCGTCGAGATGCGCATGTTGTGGGACGAGACGACCCGGTGAGCGGCTTCAAGCGCCCCGATGGCCGCGCGAGCGACGCGCTGCGTCCGGTCAAGATCGAGGTCGGCGTGTCGAAGTTCGCCGAGGGCTCCGCGCGCATCTCCTTCGGCGACACGGTCGTGCTGTGCCTCGCAACGCTGCAGGACTCGGTGCCGCGGCATCTCGAAGGCAAGGGAACGGGCTGGGTGACCGCCGAGTACGCGATGTTGCCGCGTTCGACGCCCGAGCGCAGTCAGCGCGAAAGCATTGCGGGGAGGCCCGGTGGGCGCACGTTCGAGATCCAGCGTCTCGTGGGCCGAGCGCTCCGCACCGCGGTCGACCTCAAGGCGCTCGGAACGCGGAGCGTGATCGTCGACTGCGAGGTGATCCAGGCCGATGGCGGCACGCGCACCGCGGCGATCACCGGTGGCTACGTCGCGCTCGCGCACGCGGTGCGCAAGATCACACCCTCGCCGATGCGAAAGAACGTCGCGGCGGTCTCCGCCGGGTTCGTGAAGGGCGAGCTCATGCTCGATCTCGCCTATGCGGAGGACTCGATCGCCGACGCCGACGTGAACGTCGTCGCGAATTCCGACGGTGAGCTCATTGAAGTGCAGGGGACCGCGGAGGGCCGCCCGTTCTCGAAAGCGGACTTCGATAAGGTGCTCGACCTCACACTCCGCGGCATCACGCAGCTCATCGAAGCGCAGCGCGCCGCCCTGCGGTGACCGAGCGCCTGCTCATTGGGAGCGGGAATCCCGGCAAGCAGCGCGAATACCGAGAGCTTCTCGCGGGACTCGATCTCGAGCTTGTTGTTCCACAGGACCTCGACCCGGTACCGCCCGAGCCCGAGGAGAACGGCGCGACCTTCGCCGAGAACGCGGCACACAAAGCGCGCACCTACGCGGCCGCGAGCGGCTTGCGTACCGTCGCCGACGACTCAGGCCTCGAGGTCGATGCGCTGCGCGGCGCACCGGGGCTGCGCAGCCGCCGCTTCTTCGGCGATGACGCGAGCGCCGCGGAGCGCAACACGCGACTGCTCGCCTTGCTCGAAGGCGTCGCGGCGCGCGGCGCGCGCTTCGTGTGCGTCACCGCGCTCACCGGCCCCGGTCGGCGCGTCGAGCTCTTCGACGGCGAGGTCCGCGGTGAGATCGCGCTCGCGCCGCGCGGCGAACATGGCTTCGGCTACGACCCGCTGTTCGTCATCGCGGGCGACGGTCGCACGATGGCCGAGCTACCCGCACGCGAGAAGCACCGCATCTCGCATCGCGGGCTGGCCACCGCGAAGCTGCGGGCCCATCTCGGCGGCGAGCCGCGGTGAAGGC
>JBDTMY010000016.1:0-6441 GCA_039934015.1 Chloroflexota bacterium
CCGAAGACCTCGTCGGCCTCGCCGAGGCGCTCGAAGCGGGCGCGCTGACGAGCGGCGCGCTCGTCGAGCGAGCGCTGCGCCGCTACGCCGAGACCGAGCCGCAGATCCACGCCTTCGCCTGGTTGGACGCGGACCGCGCGCAGCGGCTCGCGACGGCATCGGATGACCGCCGGCGCTCCGGTGGCGCCGCGGGACCGCTCGAGGGCATTCCGATCGGCGTGAAGGACATCTTCGACACCGCGGGCATCCCGACCGAGCACGGCAGCGCGCTCTTCGCCGGTCGCGTGCCCGAGGACACCTGTCCGGCGGTGCGCTCGGCCGAGGCGGCCGGCGCGATCGTGCTCGGCAAGACGGTCACCGCCGAGCTCGCGTTCCTGACGCCCGGGCACACGCTCAATCCGTGGGATCCCTCCCGCACGCCCGGCGGTTCATCGATGGGATCCGCGGCAGCGGTGGCCGCGGGCGTGGTCCCCGCGGCGATCGGCTCGCAGACGAACGGTTCGGTCATCCGTCCCGCCGCCTTCTGCGGCGTCGTCGGCTTCAAGCCGACCGTGGGCCGCATCCCCACCGAGGGCGTGTTCGAGTTCTCGCGCACGCTCGATCACGTCGGCGTGTTCGCTCGGAGCGTTCGGAGCGCCGGACTGCTCGCGGCGATCCTCGCCGGCGAGACGGAGCGAGCGCCGCACGCCGATCACGAGCAGACTCCGCGCTTCGCGGCGCTGCGCACGAGCGAGTGGGAGCACGCTTCGGATGAGATGCGCGAGCGATTCCAAGCCGACGTCGACGCCCTCGCCCTTGTCGGCGGACCCGTGGAGTGGCCCGAGCCGCCCGCGGGCCTCGATGACGCGCCGCGCATCCTGCGCACCGTGATGCTGTACGAGGCGGGGCAAGAGGTGCTGCCGAAGGTCGCGCGCCGGCCCGAGACGGTGAGCGCCCAGGCGCGAGCGCAGCTGGCGGAGGGGGCACGCATCGACTACCGGGACTACGCCGAGGCGCTCTCGGCGCGTGACCGGCTCGTCGCGACATTCCTCGACTGGGCATCGGGCTACGACGCGATCCTCACGCCGCCGGCCGTCGGGGAGGCGCCGGGGCCCGACACGACGGGCGATCCGCGTTTCTGCTCACGTTGGTCGCTCGTCGGCGCGCCCGCGATCACCATCCCGACCGGTCTCGGTCCGAACCGGTTGCCGCTCGGCCTGCAGCTCGTGGGCGCCCCCGGAGACGACGAACGCTTGCTCGCTGCGGCGGCGTGGGCGGAGGCGATGCTGCCGTCGATCGGGCCGCCGCCGATCTGACCATCCGCGGTCTCCCGCGTGCGTAGACTCGACCCATGCGGGTGCGTATTGGCTGCGAGTTCGGCTGGGAGACGCAGGCTCCCGTACCCATGTTCATGCTCGTGCGGCCGCGGATGGACGCCGAGCACGTCGCCGTCTACGAGTCGCAGTGGATCGAGCCTTCCGAGATCCCGCTCCACGAGTATCACGATGGGTTCGGAAACATCTGCTGGCGCTTCGTCGCGCCGCCGGGTCTCACGACCGTCCGTTACGACGCGATCGTCGAGATCCCACCGACCGCCGACCCGGTGGTGCCTGACGCATTGCTTCATCCCGTGGAGAACCTGCCCGACGAGGCGATCGTGTTCACGCTTCCCAGCCGCTACGTGGAGTCGGACCAGCTGCTCGACGAAGCGTGGAAGCTGTTCGGCGCGACGCCGCCGACCTGGGCGAGGATCCAAGCCGTCTGCGACTGGGTCCATCACAACATCGAATTCAAGAACGGGTCGTCGACGCCGAGCACGACGGCCCTCGACATCTACAAGCAGCGCGCCGGGGTGTGCCGTGACTTCGCGCTGCTCGCGGTCGCGTTCTGCCGTGCCCTGAACATCCCTGCGCGCTACACCTTCGGGTATCTCCCGGACATTGCGATCGAGCCGCCTGACGTGCCGATGGATTTCCATACCTGGTTCGAGGCGTACCTCGGTGGACGCTGGTACACGTTCGACGCGCGGCACAACACGCCACGCGTGGGCAGAGTGGTCATCGGACGTGGGCGTGACGCCGTGGACTGCGCGCTCTCGACCGCCTATGGGGCGGCGCGGCTCGCGAAGTTCGTGGTCTGGTCCGATGAGATCACCGCCGAGCGGCCGGGCGGCCCGCCGGTGGAAGAGGACGCTGACCGCCAGGAGGCGGCCGCACACCCGGAGCCGTGACCGATTGGTCGCGCGTGACCCGTGCGGTGTACCGGGTCCGCCAGCACTATCGCTATAGCTACAGCGGCGCGGTGTGGGACATCAAGCAGCGCCTGGTGATGATCCCGCCTGACAACGGAGGCGATCAGCGCGTGCTCGAACACGATCTTGCCGTGCGGGCAGACGAAGGCGACTTCAAGATCGCGTGGACGGACGACGAGTTCGGCAACCGCGTCGCCAACGTCGCCGTCGCGCGCGTCGCGCAGGCCGTCGACTTCGAAGCGATCTTTCAGGTCGAGCGCGACGCCGCGCGATCCGGCGCCCTTCGGTCAGCGCCCTGGAAGGCCGACGGCCGCCGGAGCCGGTATCTCCGGCCCACGGCCCTGACGGCGCCGGACGAGCGTCTGCGAGATGCGGCGCACGAGATCTTCCGCTCGTCCGACGACCCACGTGCGCGTGCGGAGAGCGCGCATAACTGGGCTTCGGGCAGCATCACGTATGAATACGGCGTGACCGGGTACACGACGCCCGCGGCGATGGCCCTGCACTTCCAGAAAGGCGTGTGTCAGGACTTCGCGCACATCCTGCTCGCGCTGCTTCGACTCCTCGATATTCCGTGCCGGTACGTCTCGGGACACCTGCTCGGTGAGGGCGCCGCGCACGCGTGGGTCGAGGTGTTGCTCGCGGATCCTGCCGCGCCCGGCGACGTGGAGGTCATCGCGTACGACCCGACGCATCACCGCCGCACGCGCATGGACTACATCACGGTGGCCGTCGGACGGGACTTTGCGGATGTCACGCCGACATCCGGCACGTACGGCGGTCCGGCCCTTGGCCGACTCGCCTCTACCAAGCGCGCGGAGGTCGTGGAGCTGATGGCGCCGGCGCCGCAGGGCGTCGCGTGATCACGCAGCGCTCCCCGCTCGCGGCCTACGATCCCACCGCCTTCTGGGACGAGATGTTCTCCGCGCCCGGCGTCGTGCGACCCCACTATGCCGCGCTCGCCCGGCGCCTCGAGACGCTCTCCGGGGAAGAGGTCACGCGGCGGCAGCGCGCAGCCGACCTCAGCTTTCAGGCGCGGGGCATCACGTTCGCGGTGAATCAGGACCCGAGCGGCGCCGACAAGATCATGCCGTTCGATCTCATACCGCGGATCATCCTGGCGGAAGAGTGGAGCCGCATCGAGCGCGGCCTCGAGCAGCGAGTGCGCGCACTCAATCTTTTCCTCCACGACGTCTACCACGACGGCAAGATCCTGAGTAGCGGGCTGATCCCGCCCGAGCTCATCCTCGGCGCCCGCGGCTACCGACGCGAGGTCCGTGGGGTCGACCCGCCACTCGGCGTGTACACGCATGTCGTGGGGAGCGACCTGATCCGCGACCACCGCGGCGAGTTCTTCGTTCTCGAGGACAACCTGCGCGTCCCCTCCGGCGTTTCGTATGTGGTCGAGAACCGGCGCGTACTGAAGCGTGTATGGCCGCAGATCTTCGCGGACTATCCGATCCGGCCGGTCGAGGGCTACCCACAGGATCTCCTGAGCGTGCTGCGCGAGGTGGCGCCACCGATCGCCGAGTCCGCGACGGTGGTGCTGCTCACACCGGGAGTGCACAACTCCGCCTTCTTCGAGCACGCCTTCCTCGCCAAGGCGATGGGCGTCGAGATGGTGCAGGGCTCGGACCTGTTCGTGGACGACGGGACCGTGTACATGCGCACGACGAGTGGACGTCGCCGAGTGGACGTCATCTACCGGCGCGTCGACGACGACTTCCTCGATCCCCTGGCGTTCCGGCGCAATTCGTTCCTCGGCGTGCCCGGCCTGCTCGCCACCTACCGCATGGGTCGCATCGGACTGGCCAACGCACTCGGGACCGGCATCGCCGACGACAAGGCGATCTACGCGTACGTCCCGACGATCATCAAGTACTACCTGGGCGAAGACGAGATCATCCCGAACGTGAAGACGTATGTCGCCGCCGACCCGACCGAGCGCGCGTACATCCTCGAGCACATCGCCGAGCTGGTCGTGAAGTCGGTGAACGCGAGTGGTGGCTACGGGATGCTCATCGGACCGCACGCGCCGAGAGCCGACCACGAGGAGTACCGTCGCCGGATCCAGGCGGACCCGCGCGGCTACATCGCCCAGCCGACGATCGCGCTCTCACGACACCCGAGCTGGAGCCAGGGATCCCTCGAAGGCCGCCACGTCGATCTGCGACCGTACGTGCTCTTCGGAAAAGAGATCCATGTGACTCCGGGTGGCCTCACGCGCGTTGCGTTGCGGGCCGGTTCGCTCGTCGTCAACTCGTCGCAGGGCGGCGGCGCGAAAGACACCTGGGTGCTCGGCTAGATGCTGGCGCGCGTCGCGGACGACCTCTACTGGATGGCTCGCTACGTCGAGCGCGGTATCGCGGTCTCGCGGCTGATCGACGTGACACGACACCTCGAGCTCGATGTTGGCGTCGATGAGGGTGACTTCTGGGGACCGCTGGTCGGTGCCGTGGATCTCTCGGCCGAGGACGTGTCCTTCTATCTACTGTCGGATCGCCTCAATCCCGACTCGCTCGTGTCGTGCGTGCGTCATGCGCGCGAGCTCGCGCGCGGGATCCGCGAGTCCATCTCGAGCGAAATGTGGGAGGAGCTCAACACCCTTCAGCAGTCGCTCGCCGTGCCCAGCCGTCAGCGACAAGCGCAGGGCGAGAGCGTGTCCTTCCAACGTCAGATCCGGCAGCGGCTTGAACACGTCCAGGGGCTTGCCGGATCGACGCTCGCGCACGACGAGCCGTGGCACTTTCTCACTCTCGGCACCTACCTCGAGCGGGCCGACGGCGTTGTGCGTCTCGTCCGGCGGCAGGCGCACCTTCTTGCGCCGCGCGACGCGGAAGAGACCTCCGATGCCGACATGGTGCGCTGGCTCGCCGTGCTGCGCTCGTGCGGATCGGCGGAGGCGTACGCGCGCTTCTATTCGCTCCGGGTGGAGCCGGCGCGGGTCGTGGAGTTCCTGCTGCTCAACCCGGTGTTCCCGCAGTCGGTGCGGTTCGGCGTTGTCGCGGCCGAAGAGGCTCTCTCAGCCGTGGCTGCGCTCAGGACCGCCTCCGCCAACGACCCTGGGCCCGCGGTCCGCACCCTCGGGCGCGTGCGAGCCGATGTCGAGCATGCCGCCATCGACGAGGTCTTCGAGATCGGCCTCGAGGAGTTCCTGTCCGGACTCCAGGGATCGATCGCGCAAGTGTCCGACGAGATCGTGGCGACGTATCTGCGGGACGAGCCGCAGCCCAGCCGTCTCATGGGAGTGGCACGCGCCGCGATGCTCATGGCCGCTCAGCAGCAGCAACAGCAGTGAAAGTGCGCATCGAGCATGCGACACGTTTCGAGTACGACGGGGACGTCGTCGAGAGCGTGATCGACGTCCGGCTCGGTCCGCGCAGCGACGCGCATCAGCGCTGGGGTCGATTCGAGATCGGGACCGATCCAGTCGGCGCCGTCCGCCGGTACAGCGACGGATTCGGCAACACCGCATTCCTCGTGACACTGGCGCGAGCGCACAAGCATCTCCACCTGCGGACCGTCGGCGAGATCGAGACCCTCCTCGTCGATCCTTTCGCGCTTCCGGCGCAGCCGCCCGAGCCTCTTGGACCTTCGCTCCTGGCCGACTACCTCGACCCTTCGCCGCTCGTCCCAGCCGTGCCCGAGCTCGAGGCGCTCGCGGCGGCTCACCGGCCGGCGTCCGCGGAAGATACGTTCCCGGCGGTCCAGCGGCTGATGCATGTCGTCAATCAGAGGCTCGAGTACGTTCCCGGTGTCACGACGGTCGAGACCACGGTGATCGATGTCCTCGGCGAGCCGCGCGGCGTCTGCCAGGACTTCGCGCACCTACTGGTCGGGCTGTGTCGCTCCGTCGGGATCCCGGCGCGGTATGTGAGCGGTTACATCGCGACCGACGCCGGGGGCCCGCGCCGCGGAGCGGGCGCGTCGCACGCGTGGGTCGAGGCGTTCACGCCGACCCACGGCTGGCGCGGATTCGATCCGACGAACGACCTGGTCGCGAGCACGTACCACGTCAAGCTCGCGGTCGGACGCGACTATGCCGACGTTCCTCCGCACCGCGGGACGTTCCGCGGCCCGGCGCAGGAGCTCCTGTCCGTCGAGGTCTCGACAGCGGTCGCCTAGCTGAGTCGCCAGAACTTCGGATCGAGCGCGAGCTCGTCGAAGATCGCCTCCGCCTCCTCCGTCGTGAAGCGCTGCCAGTCCGGGTC
>JBDTMY010000017.1:0-11567 GCA_039934015.1 Chloroflexota bacterium
ACGCCGCGCACGCGCGCAGCGGAGATCACCGTGTACGAGGGTCACGGGCCACGCGGCGAGCTCGCGCGCGGCCTCCT
This sequence comes from Chloroflexota bacterium, assembly GCA_039934015.1. Taxonomy (GTDB): domain Bacteria; phylum Chloroflexota; class Limnocylindria; order P2-11E; family P2-11E; genus CF-39. Next base: position 78 of record JBDTMY010000017.1, read on the forward strand.
CCGCGTTCGGGTCTATTCCGTCCTGTCGCACCACGTCCACCGGTGTGCGCACCGGGACTCCGAGGGCCCGCAGGGCCGGACCATCTGCGGCAACGGACCGCTCGATCGCTACCTTCGCTCGCACGATGTCGGCCGCGTTCCCGTCGCCTGCGCCGGCGGCCTCGCTGAGATCCTCGAGCAGGAGCCACGGTCCGAGCGAGGCGTGTGGCGGGGGGATCCCGCGCGAGTGCACGCGCGGGACGTGCTCGGTCTTGCGGGCGAGGAACGGCAGGAGCTGCGCTTCGACCAGCGCGCCTCTCGCGCTTCGCTCGAACAGCGCGGTCGTCGCGACACCGTCGCGCGTGAAGTGCAGACGCTTTCGCTCGATCCCGTCTTCACCCGCCAGCTCTTCAGCGCGCACGCCCTGGACGTCGCCCCCGACGCTCCGCGCCACGAGCGACGCGAGGGGATCGTCGCCCTCGGTCATCCGGCCTCGTCGATCGCGCGGTTCGCCAGCGTGTCGGCGATGCCGTTCTGCTCGCGCGGTATGTGGCGGATGCCCACCTTCGGAAGACGCGCGAGGAGCGCCCGTGCGCGCGCTGCCAGCGGCAGCAGCTTCGCGTCGCGCACCTTCCATCTGTTGTTCATCTGCTCGACGACGAGCTTCGAGTCCATCCGTACCTCGAGGTCGTCGACCTCGTGCTCAAGCGCTTTTTCGAGACCGATGATGAGCGCCGTGTATTCCGCCACGTTGTTCGTGCCGTGGCCGATGTACTTCATGGCCTCTGCGACGACATGGCCATCCTCGTTCATCAGCGCTGCGCCTGATCCAGCGGGTCCAGGATTCCCGCGGCACGCACCGTCCGCGTATAGGAGCGCGTGCTTCATGCCTGAAAGAACTCCGCCAGTCGCGTGAGGTCGACGTTGCCGCCGGACACGATCGCCACGACGTTCTCGCCCGGGCGCGGCTTCACAGCGCCGGACAGCAGGGCCCCGACAGCCGCGCCACCGGCGGGCTCCGCGATGAGCCGGGCGCGCGAAGCAAGGAAGCGCACTCCCTCGATGATCACTTCGTCGGAAACGAGGACGACGTCCTCGACATGGCGCCGGATGATCTCGAGGTTGCGCACGCCGGCGATCGGCGCTGCGAGGCCATCGGCCACCGTCTGCACGCGCTCCATCGGCACCGGCGATCCGTTGTCGAGCGCCCGCCGCACCGCATCCGCTCCTGTCGGCTCGACACCGATCACGCGCGCGCCAGGTCGTTTCGCCGTGGCCGCGACGGCGATGCCGGAGATGAGTCCCCCGCCTCCGACGCCCACGACGAACAGATCCGCGTCGGGCAGGTCATCGAGGATCTCGAGCGCGCAGGTCCCGTGGCCCGCGATCATCCCGTCGTCGTCGTACGGGTGAAGGAAGTACGAGCCCTGTCGCTCCTGTATCTCCTTCACGAGCGCCCGCAGGCCGAGCATGTCCGGCGCGAAGACGATCTCGGCGCCGTATCCGCGGGTGGCCTCGACCTTCGTCTTTGGGGCGGACTGGGGCATGGCGACGGTGACTTTGGCGCCGACTGCCCGGCCGGCGTAGGCGATCGCCTGCGCGGCGTTGCCGGCGCTCATGGTCACGATGCCGTTCGCGCGCTGCTCGGCGGTCAGGCTCAGGATCGCGTTGACCGCGCCCCGCGGCTTGAACGAGCCGGTGCGCTGGAGGTTCTCGGCCTTGAGGAAGGCTCGTGCGCCAATGCGCTCACCGAGCGAGCGGCTCGTGAGAAGCGGTGTCCTGGCGATGTGCGTGGCGACGACGGCGCGGGCGCGCTCGACGTCCGCCAGGGAGACGGTCAGAACGCCCTCCCGAGGCTTTGGCCCCATCGCGGTCCGGATGCGGTCCTACGCATGCTCGAGCCAGTACACGAGGGCGATCACGGCCGCAGCCCCCGCCAGCTGCAGGGAGAGCAGGCCGAGTGCGAGCCGCGGCGACTTCGGTAGCCAGGTGTAAGCGAAGTAGGCGATGACCAGCGTCTGCACGGGCATCAACAGCTGGAAGAGACGCGCCTCCGTGCCCTCGTCCGCCTGAGCGCCGGGCCCGTAGATCGCGACGTGACGCAGCGCAAGCGTGATGAAGAAGACGGAGATCGCGACCGGAAGCCAGGCGCTCCAGTGCCTGAGCGGTGAAGCGGGCGCCGGAATCCTAGTCGCCATGCCTTATTTCCCCTGTGGGCCCGCTTGGATTCGAACCAAGGACCAGCAGATTATGAGTCCGCCGCTCTAACCCCTGAGCTACGGGCCCTAGGAGTGCCGCTGTGCGAGCTTGCTCGCACAAGCGGCCGACGACGGGCCCGTGAGCGGAGCGTCAATAGCCCGACGGGACGCCGCGACAACGAAGCGTAGCGAAACAGGGCCCGGGTGTTCCGCCGGTTCGCCCCCGTCCCGCCGAACCAATCTTCGCTGTCTGTACGTTGTCTTTGCAGAACTCGGGCTATGCTAAGTCGGGCGTCGCGAGGGGAGTCACGTGCACCCGCTTCCGCACGTGCGCGTCGTTCCGGGGACGGAAACGACGGGAGGAAGCGCGTGGGAACGATCATCGCGGTCGCCAACCAAAAAGGTGGCGTCGGTAAAACGACGTGCACGATCAATCTCGGCGGCGCGTTCGCGTCGCTAGGGCACCGTGTTCTGTGCCTCGACCTCGATCCACAGGCGAATCTGACCGTCGGGCTCGGCATCGACCTGAACACGGTCGAGAAGAACATCGCGAACGTCCTCATCGACCCCGAGCTCAAGCTCAGCTCGATCATCCGACCGACGAAGACCAAGAATCTCGACGTCGCCCCCGCGACGCTGGAGCTCTCGTCCGCCGAGGTGGAGCTCTTCAACGCGATCGGACGCGAGATGGCGCTGCGCGACAAGCTGACGCCGGAGATCGTGCAGCGCTACCAATACATCATGATCGACTGCCCACCGACGCTCGGCCTCTTGACGCTCAACGCCCTCGTCGCGGCCAACGGCGTGATCATCCCGGTCCAGACGCAGTACTACGCGCTCAAGGGCGTCGCTGCGCTGCTCAAGATCATCAAGACCGTGCAGGGTCGGCTCAATCCGAAGCTTCGGGTCCTCGGTCTGCTCCCGACGTTCTACGACTCACGAACGATCCTCGGGCGCGACATGCTCGACTCGCTCCGCTCTCTCGGCGACCACCAGGTGTTCGACACCGTCATCCGGCAATCGGTGAAGATCGGCGAGGCACCAACGGCCGGCGTGCCGATCGGCGTTTACGAACCACGGTCCGACGCGGCGAAGAGCTTCGCCGACCTCGCGAAGGAGGTGATCGGTGCTCACAAGTAGTCCGTCATCACACAAGAAGTCGTTCCGCGACGCCGGTAATCGGATCTTCCAGCAGGAGACCGAGGCGCAGCCGGGGATCATCAGCCTGCTGGCGGCACGCACGCCGACCGCGGTGCGCGAGCTGCCGCTCGAGAAGGTCGTCCCGAACCCGTCCCAGCCGCGCATGACCTGGCACGAAGAGACGCTGCAGGAGCTGGCCGCGTCGATCAAGGAGCACGGCGTCCTCCAGCCGATCCTCGTCCGTCCATCGGGCGATCAATACGAGATCATCGCCGGCGAACGGCGGTGGCGCTCGTCGAAGATCGCCGGCAAAGAGACGATCCCTGCCATCGTCGAGCGCTTCGACGATGCGACGGCACTGGAGATCGCGCTCATCGAGAACCTGCAGCGAGAAGATCTCTCGCCGCTTGACGAGGCCGTGATCTATCAGAAGATGACCGGCGAGCTCGGGTACTCGATCCGTCAGCTCGCGGGGAAGCTCGGCAAGGACAAGGGCTACGTCGAGAACCGTCTCCGGCTGGCCAGCGCGCCGGACGACGTACGCGAGATGGTGTCGAAACGGTACGACACGCTCTCCGCCGCGTACGAGCTCATGAAGCTCGAGGACAAGCGCCGCCGGCGTTCGCTCGCGAAGCAGGTCCTGGCCGGGCAGCTGACGCTCGTCCGCCTGCACGACCGCGTCGAGCGGATCCTCAACCCGCACGCGAGGAGCGCAAAAGCGGAGCCGGCGATCCCCGCGCTGCGCGACGACGCGCTCATCACGGCGACGCGCAAGCTGAACGAGGCGCTCGCCGAGCTGTCCCGTGCCGTCGGCGATGAAGGCAAGTCGACCATCCCCGAGAGCGACCGGCAGAACCTCGCCAAGTTCCTGACGATCTCCCGCGCGCGCCTCGACAACCTCGTCGCGCGACTGAAGAGCGGCCGCGCGTGAGCCAGCAGCGGCTGTCGGGACGCGGCAGCGTCGTCTCGTTCGTACTGATGACGGGCCTGGCAACGGCGGCGTCCACGGGCCTCTTCGTCCTGCTTGATCCCCGGGCGCAGCAGTTCTGGGGTCAGCGGTGGGAGGCGCTCGCCGGGTTCGTCCGCTCCCTGTTCGGGGGCGGCGGCTAGCGGCGGGGGCGACTAGCGCTCGACGCGGATGCTCGTCTGTGTGAGGCGCTCGCGCTGGTCGCGGGCGTCGCGCAGGATCGAGACGGCCGTCGTCGCGAGGCCCGCAGCCCCAAGGAGGAAGATCACGCTGTCGTTGGTCAGTAGTTCGATCACGTTCTCACTACAAGCAACGCACGTGCCAGCGCGGAAGCGGTGGGCCGCTCGTTACGGACTGGTAACGGTTTAGGTCGAAGTCGTCCCTGACGGCTTTTTTGACGGACGCGGACGCTGAATGCGGACCTGCGAGACGCGCCGACCGTCGACGGCGGTGACCTGGAAGCGGTAAACCTCGATCTCGACAGCGTCGCCGACCTGCGCGACACGCCCCAGCCGCCCGAAGACCATCCCGCCGACGGTGTCGTACGGCTCGTCAGTGAGCCCCAGGTGCAGACGCTCACGCAGCTCGGCCAGCCCGACCAGCCCGTCGACCAGGTAGATGCCCTGCGCCTCTTCACGGATCGGCGGGGAGGCGTCCTTCTCGAACTCATCGCCGACCTCCCCGACCAGCTCTTCAAGCACATCCTCGAGCGTCACCAGGCCGGCCGTTCCGCCGTACTCGTCGATCACGATCGCCAGCTGCGCGTGCTGCCTCCGGAACTCCGCGAGGGCCTGATCGAGGCGCAGCGTCTCGGGGATCGCCGGGACCTTGCGCATGATGTCGTGCGCCTTGGCCTTCGAGGCGCGGTCGACGCCGACGAGGTCCTTCACGTGAACGACGCCGACGATGTGATCGAGGTCATCGCGGTAGACCGGGAAGCGCGATAGGCGGTGCTGCCGCGCGACCGCGACGAGCCCGGCGAGATCGAGCTCCTCCGGCACGGCGACGATCTCGGTGCGGGGCAGCATGACCTGGCGAATGAGTGTGTCGGCGAAGTTGAGTGCGTTACCGACAATGACCCGCTCGCTCTCATCGAGCTTGCCCTGACGCGCCGACGCGGCGACCAGGAGGCGCAGCTCTTCGTCACTGTGAGCATCGGCGACCTCACCCGGACCCACCGGGATCCCGATCGACTTGAGGATGCGGTTCGCGCTCGCGTTCACGAACCAGATGAATGGGTAGGCGATGCGGTAAAAGAAGTGGAGGGGATACGCGAGCCAGAGCGACGTTACCAGCGCTCTTTGGATCGCGAAGTATTTCGGGGCCTGCTCGCCGACCACGATGTGCAGGTAGGTGATCAGCGCGAAGGCGATCGTGAAGCTGATGATGTGGTACAGCGTCTCGTTCTCCGTGATGAGCCAGCCGAACAGGGGCGCGATGAGCGCAGCGACCCCCGGCTCACCGATCCAGCCCAGGCCAAGCGAGGCCATCGTGATGCCGACCTGGCAGGCGGATAAGTACGAGTCGATGTGATCGATGATGTGCGCGGCCAGCCTGCCCCGGGCGCTCCCCTCGGCAGCGAGCTGATCGAGTTGCGTCCCGCGCACCCGGACCATCGCGAACTCCGCGGCGACGAAGAACGCGTTCAGGATCAGCAGCAAGATCGTGAGGAGGACGGCCGGCAGGGCGGCCGAAGTGTCCATGCCCCGTGGATTCTCGCACTGAATAGACTCGGAAGAATGCGCGTGCTGGTCCGCCTATTCGCGTCGTATCGCGAGGCCGCCGGCGTGGGGCGGATGGAGCTCGAGCTGCCTCCGGGAGCGACGGTGAAGGATGCGATCGCGAGGATCGTGAAAGACCATCCCCTGCTCGCCGAAGGACGCCAGGTCGTGATCGCGCGCAATCGCGAATACGTCACGCCGGATGAGCCGCTCGCCGACGGCGACGAGGTGGCGCTCATCCCACCGGTCTCCGGTGGGGCGATGACGGTCGCGCCGATCGTGGTCTCTGGCTCGCCACTTTCGGTCGACGCTGCGATCGCGGCGGTGCGGGACTCCGGTTTCGGCGGCATCGTGGTCTTCCTCGGAACGGTCCGCGACCGAAGCCGCGGCAAGGGCGTCACCCACCTCGAGTACGAGGCCTACGCCGAGATGGCGGAGGCGAAGATGCGCGAGATCGCGCAGCGCCTCGAGAAGGAGCACGCGCCGCTGCGCGTGGTGATGCACCACCGTGTGGGAGACCTCGCGATCGGCGACATCGCGGTCATCGTCGCCGCTGGGGCGCCACACCGGGACGCCGCGTTCACGGCCGCGCGCGCGGCGATCGACGAGCTCAAGACCGTCGTACCGATCTGGAAGAAGGAGCACTCCGATGACGGCGCGATCTGGATCGAAGACCATGCCTGAGCCGACCAACCACTGGATGATCGTCACGAGCCCGGACAACTACGAGCTGACCCGCAAGCTGCGTTTCACTCAGCAGGGAGTAAAGAGCCGCCATCGCCGCAAGACCGAGCGCATGGCCCCCGGCGATCGTGTGTGCTGGTACCTGACCGGGATCCAGTCGTTCGCGGCGACGGCGACGATCACCTCGCCGTACTTCGAGGGAAGCGAACCCATCTGGGTCAGCGAGAAGACGGGCGACACCTATCCCTGGCGGTTCAAGATCAAGAAGGATCACGCCGTCGATCCCGAACGCGCGATCAAGGCCGAGTCTCTGCTCGCGAAGCTCGCGCACGTGAAGCGCTGGCCCAAGGAGCATTGGCGCCTGGCGTTCCAAGGCAACGTGCACGAGCTCGACGCGAAGGACTTCGCTGTCATCGAGGCGGCGGTCGCCGCGGCGGAGACTCAGCGGAGCGCGGCCTGACCGCGTCCAGCGCTCTCGTCACCGAGCTCGTCGCGATCTGTGGAGCGGAGCACGTCTTCTCAGAGGCGGACGATCTGCGTGTGTTCGAATACGACGCCGGCTTCGATCGCCACCCGCCAGTCGCGGTGGTCGTCCCCGGGACCGCCCAGGAGATCAGTGCCTGCGTGAAGGCCGCGGCTCGCGCGAGCGTCGCGGTGGTCGCCCGCGGCGCGGGCACCGGACTCTCCGGCGGCACGATCGCGTGCGGCGGCGCGATGGTCGTCGCGACATCACGACTGCGCCGAGTTCTCGCCATCGACACGGTCGGCCAGACCGCGCTCGTCGAACCCGGCGTGCCGAACCTCCAGATCAGCATCGCGGCGCGCGAAGCCGGTCTCTTCTTCGCGCCCGACCCCGCAAGCCAGCGCGTGTCGACGATCGGCGGGAACATCGGCACGAATGCGGGCGGCCCGCACGCGCTCCGCTACGGATCTATCGTCAATCACGTCCTCGGCGTCGAGATGGTCCTCGCCGACGGCGAGATCGCGGTCTTCGGCGGACGCACCGCGGACCTGCCGGGGTACGACTGCGTACCGTTCATCGTCGGCAGCGAGGGGACGCTCGGCATCGTGACCAAAGCGTGGCTGCGGCTCCTTCCCCTCCCCGAAGACACGCGCACGTTCGTCGCCTTGTTCCGCGACGTCGAGTCAGGCGCCCGGGCCGCCAGCGCGATCATCGCCGGCGGCATCGTGCCCGCGGCCATGGAGATGCTCGACCGCACGACCATCCAGGCTGTGAACGCGGCGTTCGACGCCCACCTGCCGGAGGAGGCAGGGTCGCTCCTGCTCGTTGAGGTCGAGGGCCTCCGCGAGGAGACAGCGGCAGCCGCGACGGCGATCGTCGGATTCTGCGAGGCCGGCGGCGCTTTCGGCATTCGGACCGCCGCAACGGCAGCCGAGCGCGAGCTCCTATGGAAGGCGCGCAAGCTCGGTTACCCGGCGCTGGCGCGCATCCGTCCGAACAACTACCTCCACGACGCGGTCGTGCCGCGCTCGAAGCTCCCCGAGGTGCTCGCGAAGGTGAACGCCATCGCCGACCGCTACGGCTATGTGATCGCGAACATGTTCCACATCGGCGACGGAAACCTTCATCCGGTGCTGCTGTTCGACGGCGGGATCGAGCCCATCGAGCGCGTGATGGAGGCGAGCGCGGAGATCCTCAAGGTCGCGATCGACGCCGGCGGCACGCTCTCGGGCGAGCACGGGATCGGGCTCGAAAAGAACCACTTCATGTTCTGGGTGTTCGGTCCCGAGGACCTCGACGCCATGCAGCGCGCGCGCATCGCCTTCGACCCGAACGGCACGATGAATCCCGGGAAGATCTTCCCCGGCGGGTCGACCTGCGCCGACATCCCGACGGAGCGCATCAAGCGGGGCCTCGCGGAGGGCATGTGGGTGTAGCGACGGACATCGCCGTGGCCGACCGCGCGGTCGACGGGATGCTCCCGTCTCGCACCGTGCGTCCAGAGACGACCGAAGAGCTCGCCGCGACCATCAGCGCGGCCGACCGCGCGCGCGAGGCGGTCGTGCTGTGGGGCGGCGGCACGCGCATCGGTGTCGGCGATGCGCCGGACCGGTACGACACGGCGGTGGACCTCACCGGCCTCGCGGGCATCGTCGAGCACTCGCCCGCGGACCTGGTGTGCACGGTGCGCGCGGGTACGTCGCTCGCCGAGCTCGCGAGCGCGCTGAGCGCGAGCGGTCAGCGTTGGCCGGTCGAGGCGCCGTGCCCGGAACGGGCGACCGTCGGTGGGACCATCGCGAGCGCGGCGGCCGGTCCCTCGCGACTGCGCTACCAGCATCCGCGCGACTGGATCCTCGGCTGCACCGCCGTCCTCGGCGACGGCACGATCACGCATGCCGGTGGACGAGTGGTGAAGAACGTCACGGGCTACGACATGACGCGGCTGTACAGCGGCAGCTACGGCACGCTCGTCGCGCTGGCCCAGGTCACGCTCAAGCTCCTCGCGCAGCCTGAGCGATCGATCACGCTGCGATCCGCACACACCGACGTCAACGCGGCGCTGCGCGCGGCGGCGGCGCTGCGCGCGACTCACCTGTCACTCGACGCACTGGCCGTGATCGGCGGCGTCGCCGCCGAACGGCTCGGTGAAGGGCGCGCGAGCCTGTTCGTCCGCATCGCCGGACCCGACGCCGCTGTCGATCGCCTCGCGCGCGCGATCGGAGACCTCTCCGGGGCGACGCCCTTCGACGCGCGTGTCTGGGGCGACATCGGATCGCTTCCGGCGAACTCCGACCGCGTCGCGCGCGCCGGGTGGCCGGCGGGTCATGAGATCCCGGTCGGGCTCGATGTCGATGACGCGCTCATCTACCCGGGCAGCGGCATCGCGTTCCTGCTCGGTGACATGGGTGTCGATGCGTTCATCGCGATGCGTGTTGCCGCCGAGACTGCGGATGGAGCGCTGGTCGTCGAGCGCGCCGACGCGGGATTCAAACGCGCGGTCGGCGGCGCGTGGGGCCGTTCTCGGGTTCCGCTCGCGATCGCGCGCGCGCTCAAAGATCGCCTCGATCCGCACAGCGTGCTCGCGCCCGGTCGCATGCCGTTAGCCTCGACCAGGTGACGATCGCTCCACTGCGCGAGGTCGAGCCCGGCCTCCGCCAGTGCATCCACTGCGGCATGTGCCTCGAGGCGTGTCCGACCTATCAGATCACGCGACTGGAGACCGAGTCCCCGCGCGGTCGGATCCATCTGATGATCAACATGCTCGAAGGCGGCCCGACCAGCGACGCGACCCGGCTGCATCTCGACCGCTGCCTCGCCTGCCGTGCCTGCGAAGTCGTGTGCCCGTCGGGCGTTCCGTACGGCCACCTCATCGAAGCGGCGCGCACGGTCATCGCGGAGGAGTCACGACCGCGTCGGGGCTGGCTCACTGGTCGGCTGCGCCGCCTCGCGCTCGACGTACTCGCGGATCCCGCGTCGCTCGCGCGCGCAGCGGCCGTGCTGGGGCTTTACGAGCGGCTCGGCCTGCGCGCGGTGGTGCACGCCATCGGTCTGCCGCGGGTGCTGCCTCGCGGACTGCGGCGCCTCGAGGCGCTCTATCCGCCGTTCGCCCGTCCGCGGTATCGCGCGCCGGCCCTGCCGCCCGCGCCGCGGGCGCGTGTCGCGCTCCTCCTCGGCTGCGTCATGCGCGTCGCGTATGGCGAGGTGCACACGGCGGCGGCGCGCATCCTCACGCGGCAGGGCATCGCAGTGATCGATGCGCCGGCGCAGACGTGCTGCGGCGCGCTTCACGCCCACGCCGGCGAACGCGAGGACGCGCGAGCTCTGGCGCGCCGCAATATCGCGGCGTTCGAGGATGCGGCCGTCGACCGGATCGTCGTCGACGCGGCGGGGTGCGGCGCGCAGCTCAAGGGTTACGGCGTGTTGCTGTCCGAGGACGAAGTCTGGAGCGAGCGCGCGGCCGCGTTCGTGGCGAAGGTGCGCGATGTGAACGAGTATCTCGCCGAGGTCGCCGGCGAGCGACTGGGTCGACTGGACCTTCGCGCGACGTACCAGGACCCGTGTCACCTGGCACACGCGCAGGGGATCCGGAAGCAGCCGCGCGACCTCCTATCGCGCGTGCACGGCCTCGAGCTGATCGAGATGGCCGACGCGGACGTCTGCTGCGGAAGCGCGGGCTCGTACAACCTCACGCAGCCGGAGTACTCGGACCGGCTGCTGGCCCGCAAGGTGGACGCGATCCTCGCGACCGGCGCCGGTGCGGTCATCAGCGCGAACCCGGGCTGCATGCTGCAGATCGAGGCCGGGCTTCGAGCGCGCGGGTCGCAGCTGCCGGTGCTCCACGTGGTCGAGGTGCTCGACCGCGCGATGTCGTGATGCGTCACACCTACGGGCGCCGTCCGTGAGCGCACGGCGCATTCTGGTGATCGCGAGCGCCACCCTCGCGACGATCACCGCGGTGCTGGCGCTCCTCTTCATCCCGCTCTCGATCGCGGTCGGCCATCCGTTGAACGCCCTCTTCGAGGCGCTGCTGCTTGTGGCGTGCGTGTGGTGGGTCGCGCGGGTCATGCGCGCGGATCGGCGTCGCCGGCTCGCCGCCGAGTCGGCTCTCCCACCCGAGCGGCGCCCCGCGCGGCGTCAGCCCCGCCGCCCCATCACGTTCCAGCTGCGCGAAACGGTGGTGACCTTCGCGATCTGGGCCTCGCTGATCTTCGCGTTCGACGCGCTCGCACTCGGGATGGATCCGTACGTGAACGCCGGCGTCTCGGCTTTCGCGGGCTTCATGCTCGCCACGCTCACCGTGACCGGAAGGCACATGATGTTCCGTCTCACCGCTGAGGA
>JBDTMY010000018.1:0-3522 GCA_039934015.1 Chloroflexota bacterium
GTCGGAAAGAGTCCGGAGCGTGAGCGCGAGGCGATCGGCACCGCGATCGTCCAGGTCGACCGCATGTCACGGATGATCACCGAGCTCCTCGACCATGCGCGGCTTGCCGCGAACGGGCTCAGCCTCGCCGTCGCGCCTTTCGATCTGGCGGACGCGGTCGTGGAAGCCATCGCCCGGCACGACTACGAAGCGACGCCACGCATCACGCTGCGGCGGTCGCCCGGTCGCGTGCTCGTACATGGTGACGCGGGCCGGGTCGCGCAGATCCTGGACAACCTTCTCAACAACGCCGTGAAGTACAGCGGTCCCGACGCGCCGATCGAGGTCGCGCTGACGACGGTTGGTGCCGAGGCACAGATCCACATCACCGACCACGGCGTTGGCGTTCCCATGAATGAGCAGGCTCGGCTCTTCACGCCGTTCTACCGGACCACGAGGACGCGTGATGTACCCGGTACCGGTCTCGGCCTCCACATCAGCAAGCGCCTCGCCGAGCGGCATGGTGGACGACTCTGGCTGGAGTCCAGCTCCGACGACGGGAGCGTGTTCGCTCTCGCGTTACCCGTCGCGATGTGACCCGCCGCAGATGAAGAAGGAGCACCCTCGCGGGTGCTCCTTCTTATTGCTCGCGAAGGTGAGCTAGGGCTTCGGCTGTGCGGTGACGCCGAGCTGCGTCATGAAGTCCGTCTGGTCGAAGTACGTGCGCTCACGCTGGATCAGACCGTTGCGGAATGTCGAGATGACCATCGTCTTGAGGACGATGGACTTGTTCGTCGCCGGGATCGTGCCCGTCGACGAGACCAGCGGTCCGGTGTGGGTCGCCTTGTAGACGACCTCGGAAGCGACGGTGTCGCCCTGGGCGATCTGGTTCGTCACTTCGGCTGTGCCCTGAGGGAAGGCTGTCTTCCAGACCTTGACTGACTGGAGGACCTGCGTCTTGCCCTTGAACTTGCCGTTCGGGTCGGAGGTCTCGGCGTCTTCGGCGTACGGTGCCTTGTCGATGTCGCCCTTGGCCATCGCGGCGACCCAGGTCTTGATCGTCGCCGTGTTGGTGGCGGCGCTCGTCCGGTTCTCGTGTGCGGTCGTCGGCTTGTCTTGGAGAAGTGTTGACATAGATGCCCTTCTTTCTGTGGCAACCGTACTCTCGATACTTGCTAATAGCAAGCAGCAGATATTAAAGTAACCGTACTGTGACAGAGCTCTCTGGCGCTCTCGAGATCGTCGGACACAAGTGGACCCTGCTCATCGTCGAGCATCTCCTCGCGGGTCCGCGCCGTTTCACGGAAATAGAACGGTCGCTCGTCCACGCGAATCCGAAGATGGTCACCGCGCGCTTGCGCGAGCTCGAAGCTGCCGGCCTCGTATCGCGAACTGTGTACGCGGAGGTCCCACCGAGAGTCGTCTATGCGCTCACCGAGCGCGGCCGCGAGCTGCGCCCCGCCATCGAGGCGCTGCGGCGCTGGGGCACGCGCCCGTCGCGGCGCGCGCGGGCGACATGAAGAGGGTCGTGGAGGGCCGAGACCGCTAGAGATCGCGCCGTGTCGATCTCGCGCCCCCCTTGTTCGACGTGTAAGTAGAAGAACACCAGAAGGAGACACGAAGATGCGATTCCTGCTCTACACCACCGCGGACAGCACGCAGCCGAGCGCACCGCCCGCGCCGCCGAGCCAGCTGATGATGGAGGAGCTGGCGAAGCTCACGGAAGACACCCGGCGCTCGGGTGTCCTGCTGGCGACCGGCGGCCTCTCGCCGGCCAGCACGCGTGTTCGAAACACCGCCGGGAAGCTGACCGTGACCGACGGACCCTTCGCCGAGACCAAGGAGCTCACCGGTGGATTCGCACTGATCGAGGCGAAGTCCCGCGACGAGGCGATCGAGTGGGCCAGGCGCTTCCGGAAGATCGTCGGCGACGGCGACTCGCTGATCCAAGAAGTATTCGGGGGTTAGATGCTTCAATCGATCGCTGTGACGGATGCGGATACGCACCGGGCGATCGATGCGGTCTGGAGGATCGAGTCCCCAAGGCTCATCGCGGGTCTGACGCGGATCGTACGCGACGTCGGTCTGGCCGAGGACCTCGCGCAGGACGCACTCGTTGCGGCGCTCGAGCAATGGCCGGAGTCAGGCGTCCCGGAGAACCCGGGCGCCTGGCTCATGGCCACCGCGAAACATCGTGCGATCGATCGCCTGCGTCGCAACGAGCGGCTCGACCGCAAACACGAAGAGCTCGGGCGCGAGGCTCTCGTCCAGCAGGAGATGGCGATGACGGATCCGGAGACGTTCACGAAAGACGACGTCGGAGATGACCTCCTGCGTCTCATGTTCATCTCCTGCCATCCGATCCTCGCGCCAGAGGCGCGCGTCGCACTGACGCTTCGCCTCATCTCGAGTCTCACGACGGAAGAGATCGCGCGCGCATTCCTCGTCCCGGCGGCGACGATCGCGCAGCGGATCGTGCGGGCAAAGCGAACGCTCACCGAGGCCCGTGTTCCTTTCGAGGTGCCGGCGGGGCCCGAGCTCGACGTCCGTCTCGCGTCGGTGCTGCAGGTCATCTACCTCGTCTTCAACGAGGGCTACTCGGCGACCGCGGGGGACGATCTCCTGCGGACGGGGCTCTGCGAGGACGCGCTTCGGCTCGGCCGGATCCTCGCCGGGCTCGCGCCGCAAGAGCCTGAGGTCCACGGCCTCGTCGCCCTCATGGAGATCCAGGCGTCGCGCTCGCGCGCGCGGGTCGGACCTTCGGGGGACATCGTCCTTCTCCTCGATCAAGATCGGGCTCGGTGGGATGCCCTGCTGATCCATCGCGGCCTCGACGCGCTCGAGCGGGCCGAGCGGCTGGGCGGCGCGCTTGGACCGTACGCGTTGCAGGCGGCCATCGGTGCATGCCATGCGCGAGCGCGCGCGGCCGCGGACACGGACTGGGCGCGCATCGTCGCGCTCTACGACGCTCTCGCCGAGCTCACGCCATCACCGGTCGTCGAGCTGAATCGCGCCGTAGCGGTCGCGATGGCCTTCGGGCCGGCGGCGGGTCTCGAGCTCATCGACGGGCTCGCCGCCGAGCCCTCACTCAAGGGGTACCACCTCCTCCCGAGCGCTCGCGGCGACCTCCTGGCAAAGCTGGGACGAGCCGCTGAAGCGCGCCCGGAGTTCGAGCGGGCCGCATCGCTCACGCAGAACGCCCGTGAGCGCGAGCTACTGCTGCGGCGCGCGGCGGCCTGCGCACCTGGAGCGCCGCCCTCCTCTTAACTCTCGGACAGGACGACAATGTGCGCGGTCGATATGGGGACGACAGCGGCGCCACTCGAAGCCGGACGCAGTGCCATGGACAAGCACGCGTGGGCCGAGGCGCTTCCGCTTCTGAAGCAGGCCGACGCCGCAAAAGACATTGATGCCGAGGGTCTCGAGATGCTGGCCGATGCCGCGTGGTGGATGGCGCAGCCGGCTGACTCGGTCGCGGCGCGGGAACGCGCGTACGCCGCGTTCGTCGCGGCGGGCAACAAGCGACGCGCGGCGCGGGCCGCG
>JBDTMY010000019.1:0-6739 GCA_039934015.1 Chloroflexota bacterium
GGTCGAACACACAGGCCAGCGGTGGCCAGACTCTGGGTGTTGCCCAGGCGATCGCCCTCCTGCCCGGCATCAGCCGATCCGGCATCACGATCTCCACCGGCCTGTATCAGGGCGTGCGCCGCTCCGACGCGACACGCTTCAGCTTCCTCCTCGCGACGCCGATCGTCTTCGGCGCGGTGGCGAAGACGTTCCTCGACGCGCGCAAGGCGGCCGAGCTCTTCGCGGCGCCGGACGTGCTCGCCGTCGGTTTCGCGGTGTCGTTCGTGTCGGGCATCGCGGCGGTAGCGTTCCTGGTCCGCTTCCTTCGCGCGCACTCGCTGATCTGGTTCGTCCCGTACCGGCTGATCGTCGCGTTAATGGCCATCGCGCTGGCGCTGTCGGGAAGGTAGGCACGGGAATAGCCTGAGCACGTGAAACGGCGATCCTTCCTCCAGGGATCGGCCGCGTCGACGATGCTCGTGGCCGTTTCCGGCCCGGCGCTGCTCACCGAGGCGGACGACCGATGTCCATCTACTCCATCCCGCGCGGGACTCGCGGTCGCGGCCGTCGTGATCGCCGCTCGTGGTTCGCGATGGAGCGTAATGACGGCGTAGACGACCGGCTTACCCTCATGTCGCCATGGGACAGCCGATCTCATCGCGGAACATAGCGCGGATCGTGACCGCCGCGTACGCGTTGTCGCTGGTGATCGCTGTCCTCTACCTGCGGCCGGGATGCGTCCACCTCGTGGTGTGGGCATCGCAGGAGAAGTCCGCGGTGCTGGGCGATCTGGCGCGCCGATATGAACAGACCGGGCCAAGCGAAGACCTGCGCTGTGTGGAGATCGACGTGGTCCGCAAGGCGTCCGGCGAGGCCGAAGAGGCTCTGCGCCACGACGCCTTCGCTACCGACACCGCCCGACCGGACGTTTGGTCGCCCGCGGCGGTGACCTGGGTCAGGCTGCTTGAGCGGCACCGCGAAGTCGCCGGCGCTCCGCCGATCGTTCCCTCGGAAGGTGGAGCCAGCTTCCTTCAGTCGCCTCTCGTCCTTGCGATGCCCGAACCAATGGCGAAGGCACTCGGCTGGCCGACCTCGGAGATCTCGTGGTCGGAGGTCTTCGCGCTGGCGCAAGATCCACGCGGCTGGGCGAGCCGCGGCCATCCCGAGTGGGGCCCCTTCAAGCTCGCGAAGACCAACCCGCACATCTCGACGTCGGGACTTCACATGCTGATCACCACGTACCGGATCGCCGGCAGCGGGTCGACCGACGAGGCGCGCGTTCGCGCATTCATGCAGAGCGTCGAGTCGTCGGTGGTGCAGAACGGCAGCACGGTGTCCGCGTTCCTGAAGAACCTCGCCGACGCTGACGATCGCGGCGAGGCGCTGGCGTACGTTTCCGCGATAGCCGTCGAGGAGAAGCAGGTCTGCGAGTACAACCAGGGCAACCCCGAGTTCCGCTCGAGCGGAACGCGACTCGTCCCGACCATCAAGCTCGTCCCCGTACAGCCGCGCGGGGGCACGTTCATGGCGGATCACCCGTACGTGGTGCTCGATGAGCCCTGGGTCAACGACCAGAAGCGGCGCGCCGCGGGGCGCTTCCTCGCCTACCTCAAGAGCGAACCGGTCCAGCAGGAGCTCCAGCGGCAGGGCTTTCGCGGCGCCCGTGGCGAAACCGCGCCCGTGATCGACTGTCCGGAGCTTCAGCCCCTTAAGCCGCTCGTACTGCTCTCCACACCCGACCCAGCAACGCTCGAGCAGATCCAAGAGTCATGGAAGGACTACCGCAGGCGCGCTCGCGTCCTCATCGTCATGGACGTGTCCCGCTCGATGGGCGATCGCTTGGGATCAGAGTCGGCCAGCAAGTTGGATCTCGCGAAGAGGGCGACGCTATCCGCTCTTGACGAGTTCGCCGGTGACGACGAGGTCGGGCTCTGGACGATGGCCGGTAACGAGCGTCGCGAGCTGGTCGGGATCGCACCGCTGCGCGAACAGAACGGACTGCTGCGCACAGAGATCGACCGGCTCGCGCCGGACGGGACAGGCAAAGCCCTGTACGCGACCGTCTCGAGCGCCGTGGGTTCGGTGCGCCAGCGTCTCGATCGCGAGCGGATAAATGCCGTGATCGTGCTGACCGACGGCCGCAACGACGATCCCTCGAACAGCGACCTGAACGGCCTCGTCCGCGCGCTGCGTCTGCAGCCCGACTCCGAGCGAGTCAGGGTCTTCACGATCGCATACGGCCCGGGCGCCGATCGCGACGCGCTCGACAAGATCGCGCTGGCCGCGCGCGGCGCCCGGTACGAGGCGGTCGACCCGAGCGTCATCGGCCGCGCCGTACTCGAGGCGGTATCGAACTTCTGATGCGTGCGCTGATGGGAGTTCGTGATCCGTTCGGCATCATGCTCGCCGTAGCCGCGGCGGTCGTGCTGCTCCTGTTCCAAGAGGGACCTCTCGTGGCGGTGCTGGCGGCCGTCAGCGTGCTTGCGTTCCGCGCGGTAGGCGGGGCCGTCTTCGATCGCTGGCTTCCGCGGCCTCCGACAGCTCCGAAGACCCAATTTCCGCCGGTGCCGTTCGGTCAGCCCTGGTACCACCCGCTGACAAAACGCGAAAGCGAAGTCGCGCTGCTCATCGTCGACGGTCACACGAACAAACAGATCGCCGCGGAGCTCACTTCCGAAAGGACGGTCGATGGACACCTGTCAGAGAGAGGCGTGGCCAGTCACGTTCAAAACATCATGAACAGCCTCAGCGACGAATTCCGCACACACGTGGGTCACCGAGCGCAGATCGCCGCCTGGGTGGCGGAACGACGACCCCGGGACAACGCGAGCGTGCCCGCCAAGCCGAGATAAGTACCGATCTGAGTACCGCCTAAGCCCTTTTACGGATGCCGGCAGAGGCCGGCGACCGTCACCTTGCGCTCAACGGAGGTGACGCAGATGTCAAAGCGTGGAAGGGCCAGCACCTGGATCACCCTGATCGTGGGCGCGCTGCTCGTGGCGGGGTTCTACCTGTGGAAGCCACCGCTGCCGGGAGTGTCCGCCTGCGCGAACGCGCCACTGGTGGTCAACGCGTCGAACGAGAAGTCCGGCCTGCTTGGCGAGATGGCGGCGGACTTTATGAAGACCGCGCCGCAGTTGGACGGCCAGTGCATTTCCGTAAAAGTCGTTCGCAAGGCGTCGGGCGAGGCGGAGGAGGCGCTTGCCCGCGGTTGGAACGAGTCCACCGACGGCCCCCGTCCGGACGTGTGGTCGCCCGCGGCCACGAGCTGGGTAGAGATCCTGCGAGCGCACCGCGTCGGGAGCGATCGCTCCGACCTGATCCCCAGCTCGCTTCCCAGCTTGATGCAGTCGCCCCTGACGATCGCGATGCCGCGCCCGATGGCCGAGGCCCTGGGATGGCCGGAAAAGCCGATCGGATGGCACGACATCCTCGCGCTCGCGCGCGACGAGCGGGGATGGGCCCGCCACGGCCATCCGGAGTGGGGCCGCTTCCGCCTCGGAAAGACAAATCCGACGGTCTCGACGTCGGGCCTGCACGCCCTGGTCGGCATGTACTACGCGGCGACCGGGCTCACGGCCGACCTCACCGTCGCGGATGTCCAGCGCGCCGAAGTCACGCGGTTCGTGAAGGACATCGAGCAGTCGGTCGAGCACTACGGGAACACGGCTTCGACATTCATGCAGAACCTCGGCGCGGCGGACGCCCGCGGAGACGCGATGGGCTACATGTCCGCGATGGCGATCGAGGAGAAGCAGCTCTGGGACTACAACCGGCAGAAGGCCCGCCAGGTGCCGCTCGCCGCGATCTACCCGTCCGAAGGCACGCTCGTCGCCGACCACCCCTACGTGGTGCTGCGCGGGGCCTGGGTGGACGAAGCGAAACGGCGGGCGGCCGCGCTCTTCCTGGCGTATCTCCAGGCACCGGAGCGGCAGCAGCGTTTCCGCGCGGAGGGTTACCGCGATCACGAGGGCCGCGGCGGCCCCGACCTCGCGCCGCAGTGGGGTGTCCTGCCGGCGGGTCCCGCGACGGTGCTGCCCGCACCGTCGGCCGACGCGCTTGCGGCGGTAGAGGGCTCGTGGAAAGAGGTCCGCAAGCGCGCGCGTGTGCTCATGGTGCTCGACGTTTCGGGCTCGATGTCCGGGCAGAAGCTCGAGAACATGAAGCGCGGGGCCGCAGGGAGCCTCGATCTCTTCCTCGATGACGACGAGCTGGCACTGTGGTCCTTCGGGACCGACCGCTATCAGATCACCGCGATGGGACCGGTCGGGCCGCGCCGAGCGGCGCTGAGCCGAGCCATCTTCGACCTCACGGTCGCGGGCGGCACACGTCTCTATGACACGACACGTGAAGCAGTGCGGGAGATCGCGTCGACCGTGGAGGCGAGCCGCATCAGCGCGGTGGTCGTGCTCACCGACGGCGTGAACACCCACGGCAGCACCGATCTCGAGGCGCTCCTGCGCGATCTGCGCGCGGCGACGGCGGAGACCCGAGTGCGCGCGTTCACGATCGCATACGGCAGTGACGCCGACCGGTCGATCCTGCAGCGGATCGCCGAAGCCACACGCGGCACGTCATATGACGCATCGGATCCTGCCTCGATCGAGACCGTGTTCGAGGAGGTCATTGGGAACTTCTGATGAACGCACCGCTCCGCATCGATCGGGCCGGTCTCGCCCTGGGGGTCGCGGTCGCCGTCGCCTATCTCAGCCTCGGCGCGGCCTGGCCGCTCGCGCTGGGCGCGGGATCGCTCGTGTACCTGTTGAAGCTCGCGCTCAGCGTTCCGTGGCGGCCGCACCGCCAGCGCGTCCCCGCACCAGCGGCCGGCTCTCCTGAGGCGCTATGGCTGGAGCGTGCCGGCATGGCCCTCGCGTCGATCCGGGCACTCCGCCGCTCCGCGCGCTCGGAGGGCCTTGCGCAGCGCTGCGCCACGATCGCGGTGCAAGCGGAAGCGAGCGTCGCGACACTGCGCCAGCTCACCTACCAGGCCAGCGTGGTCTCCGGTCTCGCGCGCTCGCGCCGGATCACGGATGCCGGCACCGCGTATCCGACCGTCCCAGCGAGGGAAGCCGCCGACCGGCTCGAGGCCACGCGGCGCGAGCTTCACGAACGCATCGAGGGCTCGGTCCTGGGGCTCGAGGGCCTCGTCGCGAGGTTGGCCCAGATCGTCGCGCTCGGCGAGTCCGGTGCCGACGCCGCAACTGTCGACGGCCTGGCATTCGAGCTCGACACGCTGCGTGCCGCGCTGGCGGAGACCGAGGAGCTCGGTGGACGTTCGGTGCACGCGTTCACGACAACAAGTGAATGAGGAGGGCAATGACATGTTCCGGTTGATCCTTCGCACCTGGCACTACTCGCTCGCGCTCCTTTCAAATCTCTTCGACGAGCGCGCGGACCCCCGCGTGCAGATCGAGCAGGCGATCGAAGAAGCAAAGCGGCAGCACACGCTGCTCGCGGAGCAGGCCGCCGCGGTCATCGGCAATCAGCGCGAGCTCCAGCTCAAGATCGCGCGCGGCAACGCCGACACCCTACGAATGGACCGATCGATCGCGCAGTCGCTCCGGCTGGCGGACGCATCGCGCTCGAAGGGCGACCGCGAGGCCGCCGGACGTTATGAGCGGACCGCGCAGCTGCTCGCCACCCAGCTTGCCGCCGCGCAGTCGTCGCTTGCGGATCTTTGTGAGCTGCACGATCGCGCCGCGGCCGGCGCGAACGCGGCGAGACGCGCGATAGAGCAGAACGCGTTCACGCTGCAACGGCAGATGGCCGAACGCTCGAAGCTCCTCACCGAGCTCGAAGCCGCGCGGATGCAGGAGCGCATGGCCGAGGCGCTCAGCAGGATCGGGGCCCTGGCGCCCGCGGGCAGCGTGCCGACGCTTCCGCAGATCCAGGAGAAGATCGACCGCCGTATCGGGCGTGGCGCCGGCCGGCTGGAGATCGCTCGCGACGGCGTGGAGTCACAGCTCGTCGAGATCGAGCGATCGGTCATCGACGCACGCGGCGAGCAGCTTCTCGATGAGATCCGGCGGCGCGAAGGACTCGCGCCGATGAAAGAGGTCTGAGATGGGACGGTGGCGAGGGTATGTGGACACTCTCCTAAGAAGGGCCGCGCTCTCCACGATCGCCGGCATGCTCGCGGCGGTGGTCGCCGCGACCGTGCTGGTGCTCCACGAGCGCCCGCAGCTGGTCGAGGAAGGCCTGCTGTCTCCGCGGCTCATCGGGCTGCTGCTGGCAACGGCCATCAGCACGGGAGTCCAGCTGGCGCTCGCGCTGTGGCTGTGCCTCCTCGCGCGCGATGGCGCCCGGTGGGCGGCGCGAATGTTCAGGTGGCTGCTGTATCTACTCGCACGTCTCCTCGTACTCGTCGTTGTGCTCGTCGGGGGCACGGTCGCGCGGACCGCGGCCGCCCTCAGTGCCGCAGCGCGAGCGGCGGTGAGATCAGCCGTTGCCCGCCGCACGGCGCGCCGCGCGGGCGAGCTCTTGCACGCCGTCGGTCAGGTGCTGCTTGAAGGCGCGGTCGCGGTCGTTGGTGTCGTCGCCTTCGCCGCCGCGCTGGTGGTCGGCGCGATGGCGATCGGCGGCGGCGCGCGGATCGTCGTGGCCGTGATCGATGAGCCGCCCGCGGCGGCGGATCTCGTAATGCGCTTCGGCACCGCCGCGGCACTCATCTACATCGGCTTGGGCGCGCTCGCCGGCTGCTCCCTTGTGGCGTACCGCGTCGCGCTCGGCCCGCTGACCCGCTGGACCTCGGCCAGGTGGC
>JBDTMY010000020.1:0-4276 GCA_039934015.1 Chloroflexota bacterium
GGCGAGGCTCTCGGCCAGCGCGATGAGCGTGCGGACCGCCGGACCCTGCGGCCCGCGGGGAGCGTAGGCGCGGTCCTTGTCGGACCAGTCCACGCCGGCGATGTCCAGGTGCGCCCACTCCGTTCCATCTTCGACGGCGGCCCACAGGAACGCGGCGGCCTTGATGGCGCCGCCCTCGCGGCCGGCGCTGTTCCGGATGTCGGCGACCTCGCCCTTGATCTCATCCTTGTATTCGTCGGTCAGCGGCATCGGCCACATCCGGTCCCCGGCCGCGGACGCCACGCCGCGCACCGTCTCGACGAAAGCGTCGGGCTTGCCGAACAAGCCGGTGAAGTACGGACCCAGGGCGACGCTGACCGCCCCAGTGAGGGTGGCGATGTCCACGACGCGGCGAGCGCCTTCGCGCTGCGCGTAGGTGATGCCGTCGATGAGCACCAGCCGGCCCTCGGCGTCGGTGTTGATCACCTCGACGGTCTTGCCGCTCATGCTCGTGAAGACGTCGCCCGGTTTCGTCGCCCCGCCACCGGGAAGGTTCTCGGTGCATGGCGCGATGCCGATGACATTGACGTTCGGCTTGAGGCGGCCGATCGCCGCGAGCGCGGCGATGACACTGGCCGCGCCTGTCATGTCGGCCTTCATGTGATGCATGTTGTCCGCGGGCTTGATGGAGATGCCACCCGAGTCGAACGTGATCCCCTTCCCCACCAACGCAAGGTCGTACTTCGCGGCGCCGCGGCCGCTAGCAGTCTTTCCGCGCCCGTGGTAGCGCATGACGATGAAGCGCGGCGGCTCATGGCTGCCTTGCGCGACGGACAGAAAGCTGCCCATCCCGAGCGCGCGGCAGCGGTCGGCGTCGAGGACCTCGCACTGCACGCCCGCCTCCTTCGCGGCGGCGCGCGCCTCGGCCGCGAGCATCGTCGGCGTCATCTTGTTCGCGGGCTCGTTCGCGAGACGGCGCTGCAGATTCACCGCGTCGCCGACGGCCTGCCCGCGCTCGAGTGCTTCCGCCGCGGCCTTCGCCGTCACGATGGAGACGCTGTCGATCGGTGGAAGGCGGCGCTCCTCGGGGCGCGTTCGGTGGACCTCGGGCCGCCACATCGCATAGACGACGCCCTCGACGGCCGCCTGGACGGCGCGCTCCTCGCCCAGCCCTCGCCCATCGATGAAGACCGCGAGCTTTCGCACGTTCGAGCGCCAGAGCGCTTTGACTCCGGCGGCGGCGATGTTGCGCGCGCGCTCCGCGTCCTGGTCCGCGGTCTTTCCCGCGCCGACGACCACGATCAGCGGCTCGCCGTGATGCATCGTGACCGCGTAGGCGCGGCCCGCGCCGGCCTGCCCCTTCGCGACGCGGTCGACGACCGTCTTCACGGAGCGCGGCAATCCCGCGGGCGTGCTGCCGTCGCTGCCGAGCGGAACGATGACCGCGTCGACGGCACCCACCGCGGACGCGCGGACTGCACGGAACTTCATGGACTGTCCTCCCCTTGGTGCGTGAATAAGGCGATGCGCTCGCGGGCCGTGTCCGGGGTGAGCACGAGGATGCGATCGTCGCCTTGGCGACGCGTCAGACCGCGATCGTCGAGGAATTGTAGGAGCGGAAGGACGTGCTTGCGGCTCGACCCGGAGAGGTCGCGCGCGCGGGCCACGGTGATCGATCCGTTCGCCGCGAGCTCGTCCACGACGACCTGCGCGAAGCGAGTCACGGCATCCGGGAGGAAGACGGCCTCCGTTCCGATGCGCACGACGTCGCCGCGCTCGGCCAGCGCCGCCACGAGCTCCCGGTCGATGCCGTGCTCGGCCTCGAGCTGCGCCGGACTGGGGGGCTGCAACGGCTCCTTCGCGAGCGCGGCGCGCGCGCTCTGCCAATGGCGCTCCTGATCCGCGGTGAGGCGCGGCCGATGCGAGGGCAGGGCGAGAGCGCTCCCCCGCCCCGCGAGACGCCCGTCCGCGATGAGGCGCTCGACGAGCGCGCTGAACCGCTTCGCGCCCAGCCCGAGCGCCGAGCGCGCCTCCTCCCGTGACGCGCCCGCGCGCAGCGGCATCTTCCGGTGCGCCTGCGCGCAGATCCGCTCGACATGTGTCGCGAGCGCCTCGAACACCTCGCGCGACACGAGCGCGTCGCCGAGCGGAACAGCGCGGCCGTCCGCGATGACCTCCGCCACCGCCGCGCTCCGCTCTTCGGGTGACAGGCCGCTTCGTTCGGCGGCCTCCCCCGGAGTTCGCGGAACGTCGAGCGACGCGAGAAGACGGGAGGCCGCGGAAGGCGCGGTGCGCCGCTCGAGCGCGGCGACGGTCTCCGCGCGGCGGCGCAGACGTGCCGTCGCGAGGTCCGCGATCGCGCCGCCACCGATCGTCTCGGATGGCGACGGTCGCCGGACCACGAGGCGATCCCCCACCGCAACGGCGACGGGCGTCGCCAGACGCAGCTGCACCCAGGCAGCCTCTCCAGGAGCGATGACCGGTCCCTCGAGGAGAACGGCGCGCGCCATCGTCTCCGCCGTTCCAACGTGGACCTTGACCTCCTCGTCGTGCTCGAGCGCCGCGCTCGCGCTCGCCAGCAGGGCGAGCCGCACCGCGATGACGTCGGTCGTCTCAAGCGTGCCGGGCCACGCCAGCACCATCCCACGCGACACATCCGCTTTGTCGACGCCCGAAACGTTCGCCGCGACGCGGCTGCCTGGCCGCGCGTCGTCGAGAGACCGGCGATGGGTCTGGAGACCACGGATGCGGCCTCGGCCATCGCCGGGAAGCACCGCGACCTCGTCTCCGACCGATAGCGAGCCGTCGAGCAGCGTGCCGGTGACGACGGTGCCGAAGCCGGACATCGTGAACGAGCGATCGACCGGTAGACGCGGACGGCCGACGTCGCGCCGCGCGGGCGCGTCGCCCAGCACCTGACCGAGCGCGAGCAGGAGTCGGTCGAGCCCGAGGCGCGCGGTCGAAGAGACCTCGACCAGCGGGGCATCGGCCAATGCGGTGCCGCGCAGCGCGGCTCGGACGTCGGTGACCGCGAGGGCGGCCCACTCGTCGTCGACGAGGTCGCGCTTCGTGAGCGCGATGACGCCGCGGTCGATGCCGAGGAGCCCGAGGATCGCGAGATGCTCCCGGGTCTGGGGCATGACGCCTTCGTCGGCCGCGACCACAAGGAGGACGGCGTCGATGCTGCCGATCCCCGCAAGCATGTTGCGGATGAAGTCCTGATGGCCGGGCACGTCCACGAACCCGATATCCCCGCCGTCAGGCAGCTTTACCCACGCGAAGCCGAGGTCGATCGTCATGCCGCGCTCGCGCTCCTCGCGCAGCCGGTCCGGATCCATACCAGTGAGCGCGGTGAGGAGCGTCGACTTGCCGTGATCGACATGGCCGGCAGTCCCCACCACGCGGATGGCGAACCCCTCGCTCGTCACGGGGGCGGAGTCTCCAGCGGCGGCGGCGCGAACATGCCGAAGAGCGCGGGCACGACGACGAAGGCGAGCACGAGCATCAGCGCTATCCAGAGACCGAGCGCGATGCCGGTCGCGACCGGCGGGAGCGGTGAGCGTTCTTTTTCGTCGGCTACCGGCGGACGGCGATACATTCGATCTCGACGCGTGCGCCCTTCGGCAAAGCCGTCGTACCGACGGTGGAGCGCGCCGGCCGGTGCTGACCGAACTTCTGTGCGTACACCTCGTTCATCGCGCCGAACTCCGCGAAGTCCGCGAGGAAGACCGTGCACTTCACCACGCGGTCGAGCCCGCTGCCGGCCGCGTCGAGCACCGCGGCGAGGTTGTCGATGACGCGCGCGGTCTGGACCTTGATGTCGGCGCTCACGAGCTCGCCTGTTGCGGGGTCGAGCGCGACCTGGCCCGCGGTGAAGATGAGATCGCCGGTCGCGATCGCCTGGCTGTACGGTCCGATCGCCTTAGGCGCCTTGTCGGTAGACACGGTGCGCAGATCCATTTCGCTACCTCTCCTTCGCGAGCGCGGCGGTGACCGCTCGCGCGAGCATCTCATCATCCTCGGGCGCGACGCTTCGCAGGTCGAGGGCGGCGCGATCCTCCACCACGCGCGCGATCACCGGCGGCGCGGCGGCGCGCAGCCGGGCCGCGGCCTCGTTCGCGGGGCCGTGACGCGGGCCGATGGCCACGGCCCGTGACGGCTGCGTTTCCTCGGGCAGCGAGCCTCCGCCGATCGTGGACCGAGTCTCGATGACCTCGCAGGCGATCCCGGCGCTCGCAAACTGCGCCGCCAGCGAGCGGGCGCGTCTCGCGAGCGCGGCCGGCGTGGCCGCGATCAT
>JBDTMY010000021.1:0-1781 GCA_039934015.1 Chloroflexota bacterium
TGGCGTGAGCCCGGTGAGACCGCGTGGCGTAATCGGACCGAGGGCCTCCCCACGAACTTCGGCTTCGCCGCGGCGATGCATCCTCGAGACCGGGCGACCGCGTACGCGATCCCGCTCCACGACACCGAACGGACGGCTGTCGATCCGGGGATCGCCGTGTACTCGACGAACGACCGCGGCGCCACCTGGCAGCGCAACGACATGGGGCTGCCGCCCGGCGCGCGGATGGAGTCGGTGCGCGAGGGCATGGACACCGACCTCCTCGACCCGCTCGGCGTGTACTTCGGCACGGCGAACGGCGATGTGTGGGCCAGCCGCGACGAGGGAAAGAGCTGGGACCGCGCCGCGCAGTACCTGCCCTACGTCACGTCGGTGCACGCCGCAACGATCGACTGAACGCGTCCCGCCTTGACAGCGTGACCTGGCGATATTACGTTTCGCGATATAACGTGAAACGTGAGACTCTCGACCTGGGGCGCTTCACCGAGCCTTCGCTGCTCATCCTGGTCAGCCTGGCGGAGGGACCCAAGCACGGCTACGCGATGATGGAAGACATCAAGACGCTGTCAGGACAGGCCATCGGACCAGGGACCCTCTACGGCGCACTCGCACGTCTCGAACGCCTGGGACTCATCGAGGCGCTCGCGTCGACCGATCGACGCATTCCATATCGGTTGACGGAGCCGGGCCAGCGGACGCTCGAAGCGCAGCTGGGTGGCCTGCGCCGCCTGACCGCGACCGGTATCCGGCGACTGGCCCGAGCGTGAAATGGCTCGTGCGCCTCTATCCGCCGGCTTGGCGCGAGCGTTATGAGGGAAGAGTTCCTGGCGCTGCTGGAAACGCGCCGCACCACACCGGATGTCGCACTCGATGTCTGCCGCGGCGCGGCAGACGCGTGGCTGCGCGGGCCGCGCGGTGACCTGGGTATCGTCGGCGTCGCTCTCGCCCTCGCGGCGTATGCGCTCGTTTCGTGGGTGCTGGCCGCGACGCGGCGGGTCTGGGTGGGACCCACGGATGGACGGCTCGACTCGGTGTATCAGTCGCTCTATTGGTTCGTATCGATCTTGTTCATGACTTGGCTCGCGTCACGGCCGAGCCTCCGCTGCGACCTCAGCGACTTCATGGCGCGACTCCGCCGCTGAGCGTGGTCGCCGCCGTCGAGGTCACGGACCTCCAGAAGCACTACGGCGCGGTGCGCGCCGTCGATGGCATCACCTTCAGCGTCGCCGAGGGCGAGGTCTTCGGCCTGCTCGGGCACAACGGCGCGGGAAAGACGACGACGATCCGCATGCTGACGGGTCGCGCACGTCCGACCGCAGGGCGCGCGATGGTGGCCGGCCTCGATGCGGTGGCGGACCGCGACCGCGTGAAGCCGCTGATCAACGCGGTCTTCGAGGATCCGAACCTGTACGACCGGTTCGCGGGGATCGAGAACCTGCGCTTCTTCGCGACGCTCTACGGCGTCAAGGCCTCACGCGCGGACGAGCTCCTCGATCTGGTCGGCCTGCGCGACGCTGCCAGGCGCAAGGCGAAGGCGTACTCGAGCGGCATGAAGCAGCGACTCATGATCGCTCGCTCGCTCATCAACTCGCCACGCGTCCTGTTCATGGACGAGCCGACGCGCGGGCTGGATCCAACGTCGGCACGTGAGGTACGCGCGCTCGTCGCGCAGCTGGCGCGCGGAGGCACCACGATCTTTCTGACGACGCACTACATGGAGGAGGCAGACGAGCTCTGCACGCGGGTCGCCTTCCTGAGCCAGGGCAAGATCGTCGCGCTCG